>CAXUNA010000034.1:0-15085 GCA_964252095.1 uncultured Jatrophihabitans sp.
GCGTTCGCCGCCGCCCTGCTGGTGGCCGGGATGCGGTTCCGCCTCGCCGCCCCGCTGGTGCTCGGCGCCGTCACCGAGGCCGTGCTCGCGGTCTCGCAGCTCGCGCCCTACGCCGTCGGTGCTCCCCGCTGGGTCACCCTCGCGCTCGCCGGCGTGCTGCTGCTGACGCTCGGCGTGCTGTTCGAACGGACCCGCCGCGGCGCCGCCGCCGCCGGCCGCTGGTACGCCGCCCTGCGCTGACCCGGCAGGCGTCGCGCGCACAGCAGCACTGCTGCAGATCGGTGGCCCGGGCCGCCGATCTGCAGCAGTGCTGCGTCGGAAGGGCCGCCCCGCTCAGGGCTTGAGCGCCCGCTCGACGTCGGACCGGACGTTGTCCTTCTCGCCCGATCCGCCGTCGTTGGCGACGTTGTCGAACGTCACCGTGACGGCCGCGGTCCGCAGCGAGTAGTCCACGACGTCGTAACCCGAGCCGCCGTACAGCTGGTCGGCGCCGTTCGGTGCCGTGCCCTGCACGAACCGGTCGGCGCCCGCACCACCCTGCTCGAGGTCCTTGCCGAGACCGCCGTCGAGGACGTCGTCACCGGAACCCCCGGTGAGGGTGTCGGTGCCGTCGGACCCGAGCAGGGTCTGGGAGTTGACGACGAACGACGCCACCGTGAGGGTGTCGTTCCCCGGCCCGCCGTCGAGCGTGTACGGCGCGTCGGTCGTGACGCTCAACGTGTCGTCACCCGCGCCACCGACGACGGTCTCGACGTCGCTCCCGATCGAGTCCGCCGGATCACCGCCGCCCACGGCCCGCGCGTCGGAGGCACCGCCGTCGTCGGCGATCCCGTCGACCGACAGGTCCAGCGGTTCGGACCGGCTCGCCCATGTCGCGGTGTCGTTGCCGGCGCCGCCCCGCAGCTGGTCGGCGTTGGTGCCGCCGTCGAGGACGTCGTCACCGTCGCCGCCGTCGAGCGAGTCGTCACCGGCGCCGCCGTCGAGCTTGTCGATGCCGGCACCGCCGAGCAGCGTGTCGGTGCCGGTGCCACCGATCAGCGTGTCCTTGCCGTCGTTGCCACCCACGGTGTCGTCGTCCGCTCCACCGTCGACGGTGTCGTCACCGGTCCCGCCCTGCAGGGCGTCGGCGCCGGTGCCGCCGGTGATCTTGTCGTTGCCACCCGAGCCGGTGATCGTGTCGTTGCCGGTACCGCCGTCGATGGTGTCCTTGCCGTCGCCGCCGACGATCCGGTCGTCGCCGTCACCACCGGTGACGACGTCGTTGCCGTCGTCCGGCTTCGACACCGGTCCGTCGCCGTAGATGACGTCGTTGCCACCGCTGCCGGAGACGGTGTCCGCGCCCGGCCCGCCCCGCATGGTGTCGCGGCCCGCACCACCGACGAGGACGTCGTCACCGGCGCCGCCGTCGAAGGCGTTGTCGCCGGTACCGCCCTCGAGCCGGTCGACCCCGCCCTGACCGTTGAGCTGGTCGTCGCCGTCGTCACCGGTCAGCAGGTCGGTGCCGTCGCCGCCGAACAGGTCGTCGTCACCGGGCCCGCCGTCGAGGTGGTCGCTGCCGCCGTTGCCGACCAGGGTGTCGTCGCCCGGACCGCCTTCGACGAGGTCGTCGGCGGCGGAGCGGGCGTTGACCCGATCGTTGCCCGAGCCACCGATCACGTGCTCGATGTCGGTGCGGACGTTGTCGGCCCGGGAGTCGAGCGCCGCACCGTCGTTCGCGACGTCGTCCTCGGTGATGATCAGCGCGTCGGCGCGGTTGGAGTAGTCGGCCGTGTCGTTGCCCGCGCCACCACGGAAGTCGTCGGCACCGCCACCGCCCTCGAGCCGGTCGTCGTTGTCACCGCCCGAGAGGATGTCGTTCCCCCCGCCGCCCATGAGGTTGTCGTTGCCGCCGCGGCCCTCGATCGTGTCGTCGGTGCTCGCGCCGGAGATCACGTCGCCGGCCGACCCGCCGATGAGGTGCTCGGCCGACGTGACGTTGTCCGGCGCGTCACCGGGCCCGTCGTTCTGCACGCCGTCGATCGACAGGTTCACCGGCGTGGTCGCCGCCGAGTAGTCGGCGGTGTCCACGCCGTCGCCGCCGGTGAAGGTGTCGGTGCCGCCGACGCCGTTGACGAAGGTGTCGTCGCCGTCACCGCCGATCACGGTGTTGCTGCCGCCACCGGGCTTGATGGTGTCGTTGCCGTCACCGCCGATGATGATGTCCGAGGCGGCCGACCCGGTGATGGTGTCGTTGCCGCCGAGGCCGTCGATGTGGCTCGCGCCAGTGGGCGGGCCGGTCAACGTGTCGTTGAACGGGCTGCCGATGATGCTCTCGACACCGGGCGACGTGTCCTTCTCGGTCGTGCCGATCTGGCCGCCCCCGGTGGCGACCGACGCCTTCACGCCACCGGTGTGGTCGCCGTAGTCGCTGGTGTCGTCCCCGGCGCCGCCCTGGATGGTGTCGTCGCCGGTGCCGCCGCGCAGGGTGTCGTTGCCGGCGCCGCCGTCGAGGGAGTCGTTGCCACCGCCCGCGACCAGGGTGTCGTTGCCCGGACCTCCGGAGAGGGTGTCGACGTCGTCACCGCTGGTCAGGGTGTCGCCGCCTCCGGACCCGGCCGGCGCGCACGTCAGTGTCGACCCGCCGGAGATCGTGACCCCGGGACCGTCGTCGCCGTAGAGACCGGCGGGTCCGGCCGTACTGGACAGCCGGTCGTTGCCCGCGCCGCCGCAGAACACCGCCGGGAGCTTGCTCGTGGTGTGCGAGGTCATCTGGATCTGGTCGGCCCCGTCACCGCCGTCGGCGAACACCCGGGTGATCCCGGTGAACTGTTGCGACGTGCCCCGTGCGCTCACCGTGACCGCCCCCGGCCCGGTGACGTCGACGACGAACGCGTCGGGTTGATCGGTGGTCTTGAGCGCCAGTGTGCCGTCGCCGTACTTCGTGCCGAGGCCGGGATCCGGTTTCTGGCAGAACTTCAGGACGTCGGGTTGCTCGTAGATCACCGCGTCGGCCACCGGGATCGTGTACGAGAAGAACAGCGCCTCGAAGACGACCTGGATGAACGCCCCGATCTTGGCGCCCGCGGTGAACAGGCAGATGGGGTTCGGGTTGATCTTGAGTTCGTCGACGAACTCGCCGAAGTGGACCTTGCCGTCCTGGTCCGGGTCCTTGAGGTCGAAGGCCAGCTCGCCGTTCACCCCTCCCTCGACCCTGACGTTGAAGCCGGGTATGCCGACCCCGGCCCCGACCGAGAGATGGCCGGTGAACTTGATGTCCGGGACGTCCTTGCCGTTCGCGTCGAGGTCGTCGACGTAGAAGCCCTGCACGAGGCCGGCGCCGAGGTCGAACACGCTGTTGTTGTTCGGGTCGTCGTCGGTGAGCAGCTTGTAGGCGTAGCGGAAGCCCGCCGTGTCGTAGCCGACCGCGAAGTGACCCTCGATGCTCGCGCCGCCGCCGATCGACAGCACGATCGGTCCGATGTTGAACGCGGCCTGGAACGACGCGCTGACCGAGAGCTTGCCCGCGTCGAAGTGGACGAGCGTGACGTCCTTGCCGATCAGCATGCCGAACAGCGACGCCGGGTTGTCCCACACCGGGAAGGTGAACCCGGCCGAGGACCGCGCCTCGGAGATCGCGTCGAGCGCCGGGACGTTGACACCGCTGTCGCTGAGCCGGTCGAGGATCGACCGGGGGTCGGGCACGGTGCTGCCGCTGATCAGCTCACCGAGCCGGTCGGTGGGCAGGGGTGACGCCGCCGCGGTCGGGTTCAGGTTGAACGACCCGATCGAGATCGACCCGCTGCCCGTGGGGTGGGCGTCGAGCTGCTTGACGACGTCGATGAGCGTGATGATGTGGTCGACCATGTCGAGGCTGCCGCCGCCACTGAGGTTGTTGAACGTCTTGAACAACCCGTACCAGGTCGGCGGCGGCAGGCCCGCGAGCTTGGCGGCCTCCTCGACGCCGGGGATCGGCGAACGGATGGCGTCGACGACCGGTTCCAGCGGCGCGGTGACCTTGTGGATGTTGTGCACGATCGGCTGGATGAACTTGTTGACGAACGAGCCGACATCGACGGTGACGTTGTCGATGCTGAAGGCGAAACCGTTGCCGGTCGGCGCGCCGAGCGACCCGTCGCAGGAGTAACCCCCACGGATGTTGAGGGTTCCGGCGAGCTTGGGCATGCCGCCGCCGCTGGTGCTGTCGAGCGCGGTGGCGATCTTCATGCTGGTGTTGGCGCAGACGCTGAGCGTCGGGGTCGCCGACACCGTGCCGAGTTGCTGCAGCCCGAGGTGGCCGTCGCTGTCGCCGCCGGTGAGGTTGATCCCGGCCGTCACCTGGACGTCGTCGCCGACGTGCTGGTCCTCGGCGGTGATCGGGAGGAACGCGATGTCGCCGGTGATGTCGTTGTCCGCGCCGCTGACGTTCGGCAGCGCGGCGCCCGCCGTCACCTGCAGCTCGGGAAGCGCACCGGCCAACGGGATGTAGAAACCCTGGTCCTTGTCGAGGCCGAACGCCAGGTTGTAGGTGAAGCTCGCGTGTCCGGTCAGGTGTCCCTTGCTCGCGAGCCGGAAGCCGGGGAAGCCGATGTCGAACGCCGGCGTGCCGCCGGCGACGTCCGCCCCGAGCGGCGCGCGGACCTCCATCGACACGAGCTTGACCAGGCTGTCGGTGTCGACGCAGTCGGCCGTCGTGCCGCTGTGGTCGCACTTCAGCGTGACGGTGACGTCGTTGCCGTCGACCGTGCCGTTGCCGTTCGCGTCCTGCAGCAGCGGGATGCTGCTCGACGGGCCGACGTGGTCGACGAAGAAAGTCCTGATGGTGGAACGGGCGTTGCCCGCGGTCGCCGCCGCATGCAGGCTGTGGGCGAGGTCGATGGCCGGGGTCACGATGCCGTCGGTGATCCGGGTGACCACGTCGACACCCGCGGTGAGGTTGTCGCCCAGCAACGGGATCGTGGTCCCCGTCGGGATCGTCTTCAGCGCGTCGGACAGCCGCTGCACCAACGTCTTGAGCCCGTCGGCGAGGACGTCGAACACGATGTCCGACGACTGCACCGAGGCCAGCACCTGGTCGACACCGGTGAGCGTCCACCCGCCCGGGGAGAGCAGGTCCGGCGCGGTGAACGTCAGCGTGCCGAGCGAGGTGTCGTTGAGGAACACCGGCAGGGTGGCGCAGGCGTCGGCGCCCCCGTCGCAACCCGACGGGTGCACGGTGTCGTGCAGGGTGGTCGGCGCGAGCTGACCGAGCCAGGTGGTGAACGCGCCCGAGCCCAGGGTGATGCGGGCGCCGGTGGGCGAGGCGAGCCCGAGGTGGAACCGCGCCGCGAGCTTCGCGCTCACCGCCCGCAGTTCGATGGTCGCGGGACCGAGCGACGCCTGCAGCGTCCCGGATCCCGCCACGCCCACGCCGAGGTCGAAGTTCGAGCCGTCGAGCACGAACAGGCTGGGCGGCCCACCCGAGACCGTCGGCGCCCCACCGTTGGTCCCCGGGACGACGGTCGGGAGCTCGACGCCGAAGTCGAGCGAGAGCACGGCGTCGAAGCTCGCGGCGAGGGTGCCGGTGGTCGTGAGGCCGGCGAGACCGACCGCGTCGGCGCTCGACCCGAGTTTGAGGTTGAGGGGGAACGACGGCCGGTCGAGCGACTTGCTGCAGCTCGAGCCGGTGCGGTCAGTGGTGCAGATCCCCAGGCGCAGGTGGGCGATGACGGCCGCCCGGGCACTCGCCGTCGCGGGTTTGTACCCAGCGACAGCAGGTTGGCCTCCGCCGCCGCCGGCAGCCCGAGGGCCTGCGCGATGACGTGCGCGAGCTCGCCCCGCGCGGCGTCGAGCGTGAGCGAGCTGGTCGCGTCGACGATGTCGTCGAGCTTGCCCTGCAGCTGCGAGAGGATCGGGTCGAAGTCCGAGGCACTGCGCCCGACCAGCGGCAGGTCCGCGACCGTCGCACTGCCGCTGGTGACCAGCCCGCGCAGGCCGGACACGGCGTCACGGGCGGCCTTCATGAGCTGACTGATCGAGCCGACCGGGTTGTCGGGGTCGTAGGCGAACGGCAGCACGGTGTTCTGGAACGTGCCGTCGGCGGTGACCGCCAGACTCGACGGGACGCTGATGTCGGGCCACGCCACCGTCACCGTGCCCGCAGCGACCGGCACACCCGCGATCGTCGACGCCACGGTCAACGCGGTCGACGGCACGGTCGCGTTCGAGGTCGCGACGAACGGCAACTGCGTCGCCGACGCCGCCGTGGCGATCTCGGCGAGCGTGAGCCGGTCGTCGCCACGGCCGTTGAGCTGGACGCTGAGCATCGGCTTGCTCGGGTCCTTGCGCTGCAGCAGCGGCACGGAACCGCCGGAGTTCGCGTCCTTCGCGGTCACCGAGAGCAACGCGACCTGACCGGTGAGGTCGACGTCGGCGGAGACCGCGGCGTCCGCCGTGATCTCCGAGCCCGTGCCGGTCTGGAAGAAGAACCGCTGCGTCAGGTCGAGGTCCGGTTCCAGGTCGATCCCGATGCCGAGGTCGAGCGTGTACGACGGGTCGATCGTCGCCTTCGCCGTGCCCTTGAGGCCGGTGAGGCCGACGCCCGAGAGCTGGTCGCCGAAGTCGAGCGTCCCGGCGTTCGCGATCGGTCCGGGGTCGGTCGCGACGTGGAGCTGGAAGGTCACGGCGTCGTCGGCCCAGGCGAGGCCCAGGGAATCGGCCGGCGGCAGCCCGAGCGCGGTGGCGAGTTTCGGCAGCAGCTCCTGCAGGGTGTCGATGTCCGGAACCTTCGACGGGTCGACGGTGATCGTGGTCATCGGCGAGGACGGGTCGGTGAACCCGTTGTCGACGAAGAACTTCACCAACTTCGCGTTGAACGAGACCGCCGACGACAACCCTTCCTTGATGAAGGGGATGTCGAGGTCGCTGCCGATCTGCAGGGCCTGCAACGCCGTGGTCAGCTGGGCCAACCCGTTCACGACGTCGACCGGTGTCACCTCGCGGAACTCGGCGAGATCGCCGAGTTCCACCGTCGGGATCGGGATGCCGTCGCAGACGTTGCCGTCGTCGAGCGCGATCGTGCCCACCTTGCCCGCGAGCCCGGTGACGCTCGCGCTCACCGCGAGGTGGGCGTGCACCGTGCCGCTGCTGCACCCGACGCCGAACAGCGAGGCGGGAGCCGCCCATTCGGACGTGTCGATGACACCGTCGCCGTTGGCGTCGTGCAGGGACACGGCGACCGTGATGTCGGCGTCGGCCGTGCCGGTCGCCGACGCCCCGAGGACGCCGACGTTCACCGACAGCGGCGACGTGTTCGAGCCGTGCGCGGGGTCGGAGTCACCGAAGTCCGCACCCAGCACGACGTGCGCGCTCGCGAGCGGGGTCGACAGGCTGGTCAGGACGAACGTGGTGGGCGCGGGGGCCGCCGGGGTGAAGCGGAAGGTGGCCTGCCCGGTGATGCTGAACGAACCCGCCAACGGTTGGCCGGCGACCGGCACGCCGTCGGCGACGAGCGAGACCGGCCCGGTGGCCGCGGTCTTCACCTTCCAGGTCAGCGTGACCGTGTAGGTGCTCGCCGCGGTGTGCGGCGAGATCGTGCCGTTGACATCGACGGTGAGGCCGGCGATCGGGATGTCGCTCGTGCTGTCCCCGTTGCCGTCGAGGTCGTCGAGCTTCGTGTCGAGCGTGGCCAGCGTGAGCGACGCGTCGCTCGACAACGTCTGCATCCGCGTCGCGGCGGCGTCGGCGAAGGCCTGCGCCTTCTGGACCACCGTGGTCACCTGGGTCTTGGCCTGCAACGGCAACGCCGCCGACACCGCGTCGACGAGGTTCACCTGGTCCAACCCGCCGGTGAACGCGGCGAGGTTCGACGCGATCGAGGCGGCCTGCGGGTCCGCCGCGGCCGGTCGGTTCGCGTGGGTGGCCGCGAACGCGACCGCCACCGTCAGCAGCGTGGCGAGCGGGAACGCGACGAGGAGCAGGACACGGACGAGGCGACGGTTCACGGGGGGCTCAGCTCTGGGTGAAGTTCGCCGTGACGGCGCTCGTGGCGGTCAGGGTCACCGAGGTCGACGCCGGACTGGAGGTGCCGCCGCTCGGCGTGATCGTGTACGTGCCGGTCGGGTTGGGCGCGAACGCGTAGTAGCCCAGGTTGTTCGTCGTCGTGGTGGCGTCGGGCTGGCTGTTCCCGGAGCGGGTGACGGTCACGCCGGGCACGCCCTTGCCATCGGTGCCGACGACCTTGCCGCTCACCGAGGGCGCCTTCATGGACAGGAACGTGTATCCGGTGAGCGAGCCGCCGCGGACCACGACCGAGAACGTCGCGGGCGTGAACACCCGGTCGGTGGCGGTCGGCGTGATCGTGTACTTGCCGTCCGGGACGTCGACGAACGAGTACGCGCCCGTGGACGTCGAGGTGACCGACTGCGCCGGCAGGCTGTTGCCGGTGAGTGTGAGCTTCGTGCCGCCGACGCCGGTGCCGGCCGGGTTGGTCACCGACCCGAGCACGGAATAGGCGTCGTTGTCGAGGATCACGCCCTCGCCGGTCGTCTCCGACGTCCCGTAGCTCGCGCCGACGGGTGAGGACAGGTCGAGGTGGAAGGACTCGTCACCCTCGACGACGTCGTCGCCGTACACCGTGACGTGCACGACCTGGCTCGTCTGGCCCGGTGCGAAGTACAGGGTGCCGTCGTCGTCGAGGTAGTCGCCCGGCGCGACCGCGGACCCGTCGCGGGTGTTCCAGTCGACCCACACCGGCTGGGGGCTCGGCTGCAGCAGCCGTACGGTGAACGCGGCGTCGACGCTGCGGCCGGGACCGCCCTCGGACACCGTCGTGTCGCCGACCGCGACGAGCGGGGAGACGTCGTTGTCGAGGATGACCCCGTACGCCGAACTCTCCCCGAACGACGCCGGCCCGGTCAGCGAGAACAGTTGGAGCGAGAAACTCTCGTCGTTCTCGTCGAGCGTGTCGCCGGTGATCGGGACCGTGACGGTCGCCGTGGTCTGGCCCGCCGCGAAGGTCAGGGTGCCGGCCTGCGGGACGTAGTCCTGGTTCGCCACCGCGCTGCCGTCGGAGGTGCGGTAGTTGACGGTGACCTTGCTCGTGGGCGCCGGGGAGAGCTTCACGGCGAAGACCTCGTTGCCGGTGCCGGAGTTCTTCTCGAGCACCGTGGCGTCGTTGACCGAGAGCACCGTGCCGGACCCCGACGGGTCGTCGTCGAAGATCGTCACGTAGCCGTTGCCGTCGAGGATGTCGGCGTTGACCGCGCTGGACAGGTTGAGCCCGAAGTACTCGTTGTTCTCGTCGACCGTGTCGCCCTTGACCGGCACCGTCACCGTCTTCGACGTCTGGCCGGGCGCGAACGTCAACGAGCCGGTCGTGGTCGTGTAGTCGCCGTCCGCCGCGGTCGCCGAGCCGTCCGCCGTGGCGTACGAGACGGTGACCTGGTTCGGGCTGGCCGGCTGCAGCGACACCGTGAACGTGCCGTTCCGGCTGCCGCTGTTGCCCTCGATGACCCCCGTCTCGTCGACGGTGAGGTTCGACGTCGGGTCCTCGTCGATGATCGTGCCGTAGCCGGTGTTGTCGAGGATGTACGCGCTCACCGGGGCCGTGAGGTTGACGTAGAACCACTCGTCGTTCTCGTGGATCGTGTCGCCGGCGACGTTCACCGTCACCGTCTCGGCCGTCTGCCCCGGCGCGAACGTCAGCGTGCCGTTCACGGCGGTGTAGTCGCTCGAGGACACCGCCGAGCCGTCACCGGTGTAGTAGTTGACGGTGACGGGGTTGGCGCTCGCCGCCGACAGCGTGACGTCGAAGGTGACGGCTGCCGTCCCGGAATCGGGCTCGAACAGGCTGGCGTCGTCGATGGAGATGCCCGGGTTGGTGTCGTCGTCGAGGATGTAGAGCAGGCCGTAGGAATCGACGAGGTTCGCGTTCGACGGCGAGTTGAGATTGAGGTACAGGTACTCGGAACCCTCGTCGACGGTGTCGCTGTTGACGGTCACGGCGACCGCCTTGCTGGTCTGACCCGGCGAGAACGTGACCGTTCCGGACACGGCGGTGTAGTCGTCGGGCGCCACCGCCGAGCCGTTGCCGGTGCCGTAGTTCACCGTCACCGTGTTGGCGCTCGCGGCCGAGAGCGTCACGGTGAAGACCGCCTTCGCGGTGCCGCTGGTGCCTTCGTAGATCGACGGGTCGTCGACCGAGATGCCCGGCGCGCGGTCGTCGTCGAGGATGATCCCGTAGCCGTAGTTGTCGGTCACGACGGCGTTCGACGGCGAGGAGAGGTAGACGTAGAACTGCTCGTCGTTCTCGTCGACGCGATCGCCGATCACCGGGATGTGCACGATCTTGCTGGTCTGGCCGGGCTGGAACACCGCGGTGCCGCTGACGGTCGTGTAGTCCGCGGGCGCCGACGCGCTGGAGTTGCCGGTGGTGTACACGACGCTCGAGGTCACCGGGCTCGGTGCGGACAGCGAGATCTCGAACGCCGCGTCGGCCGTACCGGTGTTGCCCTCTGCAACGGTCGTGTCCGAGACCGAGACGACCGGCGCGACGTCGTCGTCGAAGATCACGCAGTAGGCCGAGCCGTCGTCGATCGTGGCGTTCACGGCTCCCGAGAGGTTCAGCGAGAACTGCTCGTCGCCCTCGATGAGATCGTCACCGAGCACCGCCACCTGCACGGTGGCCTTCGTCGAACCCGCCGGGATGGTGAGCGTTCCGGTCTTGGTCGTGTAGTCGGTGCCGGCCGACGCCGAGCTCGGGCTGGTCGCGTAGTTCACGGTCACGGCGGAGGCCGATGCCGGCTGCAGCAGCACGGTGAACGTCGCGGTGGCCTTGCCGGTGTCGCCCTCCTTGACGGTCGTGGTGTCGACGGTGAGGAAGCTGACGTTGCTGGCCGTGGGGTCGTCGTCGACGATCTCGCCGTACGCGCTGCCGTCGGAGACGTCGGCGCCGGACACGGCCTGCAGGGCGAGGTTGAAGTACTCCGCGGTGCCCTCGTCGAGCGTGTCGCCGAGGACGGGCACCGTGACGGTCTTGCTGACCTCGCCGGGCGCGAACGTCAGGGTGCCGAAGGTCGGGGTGTAGTCGGCGACGGTCGCCGAGCCGTCGTTCGTCGCGTAGGAGGCGACCACCTGGTTCGGGCTGGCGCCGGAGAGCTTGACCGTGAAGGTCATGTTCTTCGTGCCGGTGTTGCCCTCGACGACCGCCGAGTCGGTCACCGACAGCAGCGGCGTGCCGTCGTCGTCGACGATGGTCCCGATCGCGGCGTTGCCGAACACCGCGGCGCCGCTGGGTTGCGACAGCCCGAGGTAGAAGTACTCCGACGTGCCCTCGTCGAGGGTGTCGCCGTCGACCGGCACCGCGACCGTGGCCGACGTCTGGCCGGCCGGGATCGTCAACGTCCCCTTGATGTACTGGAAATCGGCGCCGTTCGCCGAGCCGGTGGAGGTCACGTACCGCACCTTGACCGGGTCCACCGACGCCCGGTCGAGCGTCACCGGGAACACCGCGTCCACCGTGCCGGAGTCGCCCTCGACCACCGAGGTGTCACCGACCGAGACGTACGGGAGCGGATCGTCGTCGACGATGGTCGCGCTGCCGGTGTTGTCCGGCACCAGGGCGCCGCTCGGGCTGGAGACGATGAGGCTGAACGTCTCGTCGCCCTCGTACCGGGTGTCGCCGACGACCGGCACCGTGACCGTCTTCGAGGTCAGTCCCGGCGCGAAGACCAGTTGCCCGGCCGTCGGGGTGTAGTCGCCGGGGGCGCGGGCCGAGCCGTCGGCGGTGTAGTACGCGACGGTGGTCGGGTTGGGGCTGCTCTGGGTGAGCGTCACGGTGAAGACCGCGGCGGCCGTCCCGGTGTCGGTCTCGGCGACGGTGACGTCACCGACCGCGACCGTCGTCTGCTGATCGGCGGCGGCCGGCGCGGCGAACGCGAGTCCGGTGACCAGCACCGCTGCCGCCACCGCGGCGATCGACCGTGCTGACGTGCGCGAGACCGTGCGACGAGACATCAGGGAGCCCTCCCGAAGGACGCCACGCCGAACGAGCCCCGGCGCATGCGCAGCGAAAGCTAGGGGTTCGGGTGGGGTCAACGGAAGACCCGAATGGGCAGACCGTGCGGGTCGGGTACGAACCACGCCGGACGAACCCGGCCGAATGGGTCGATCTCCGACGGCGGTGGGTCAGCCCGGGTGGCCTCGATACGTGCCGAACGACCAGAGGTTGCCTTCCGGGTCCTTCGCGGCGAAGTCGCGTGAGCCGTAGTCGGTGTCGTGCAACGGCCGGGTGACCGTGGCGCCCGCGGCGACCGCCCGGTCGTGGAGTCGGTCCGGGTCCGACGTCACCACGTACGCGCTGCTGCCACCGGGCGCGGTGATGTCGCTGTTGTCGTCACTCGACGAACCGAGCATGACGCCACCGCCCTCCGGCCAGACCAGTTCGGCGTGCCGGACCACGTCGCCCTCGTCGTACACGACGCGCTCCTCGAAACCGAACGCGTCGACGAGGAAGCGGATGAGGGCGTGGGCGTCGTGCGCGCGCAGTGACGGCCAGACGGTGGGGGCGGGTGCGGTGTTCTCGGTCATGCGGGCGACCCTCCCACCGCACCGGCCACGGCGACTTGGACGGATCGGCGCTCCTCGGCGAGCCACCCGCTCGGCGCGATGCCGGCGAACTCACGGAACTCCCGGGCCAGGTGGGCCTGGTCGTAGTACCCGTGTCCGGCGGCGAGATCGGCCAGCAGCAGCGGCGATCCGGGGCGTTGGAGTTCGCGGCGGGCGCGGTCGAACCGGCCGAGCCGGGCGGCGGTCTTCGGTGACACCCCGAACTCGGAGCCGAACTCCCGTGCGAGCCGGCGGGTCCCCCAGCCGACGGCATCCGCGGTGGCGCCGACGCTCCAGCCGCCACGGCTGAGTGCATGCCAGGCCGCCAGCACCCGCCGGTCGATCGTTGCAGACTGCACCACTGCCGACAGCACGGCGTCGAGGGCGGCGAACCGGCCGGCCCAGTCCCCGGCCGACCGGACGCGGTCCTGCAGGGTGTCGACCCACCGCGGCGCGACGTCGGCCGCGACGTGGTTGCCCGGCCCGAGATCGGCCGCGGGGCACCCGAACAGCGCCCGTGCCCCGAGCGGGTGCAACGAGATCTGCACGCCGGACTGCCGGCCGTCGTGGACGACCGTGACGGGTGCGAGGTGCAGGCCACCGACCAGGGTGGGGAACGCGGTGCGTGCGTCACCCTCGAGCAGCTCGAGGTCGTCGTCGAGGGTGACGATGAACGTCAGGTAGGGCGAGGGCAGGCCGCGGTGGACGGCGGGCGGGCCGCCGGCGTCGCGGTATCCGCCGTAGGCCGCGACGAATCCGCGCAGGGCAGGCGCCGGCTGCGCTTGCCGGTACTCGGACACGACGACGCCCCCCTCACCGAACGTGACGGGGGCGTGGGGGGCGTGGCAATTACGAGTTGCGGAAGTAAGACCGCCGGCGCCCGGAATCGATGTAGAGCCAGACGACCGTCGTCATGAGCCCCAGCGAGGCGACCCACGCGGTCTTCTCCGGGGCGCCCTGCTCGATCGCACGCTGCACGAGGTCGAAGTCGAGCAGCAGGTTGGAGATCGCGAGGGCGATGCAGACCAGGCTGAAGACGATCGCCAGGGTCCCGCCGCTGCGCAGACCGAGGCCACCGGACACGAAGAACGAGGCCAGCAGGTTCACCAGCGCGATGCCGAGCACGCTGAACGTGCCGATGACGACCCACTTGGTGAACTTGGGCGTGGCCCGGAAACCCGTGACCTTGAAGGCCGCGAACGTCACGCCCGACACGACGAGGGTGGCGAGGATGGCCTGCACGACGATGCCGGGATACGCGTCGTTGAAGATGCGGCTGATCGCGCCGACCAGCACGCCTTCGGCGACCGCGAACACCATCGCGATCGGGGCGTTCGCCGTGCCGCGGAACGACACGTAGAACGACAGCCCGAGGGTGACGACGAACGAGACGAGCAGCAGCGGGAGCACCGCGGCGCTGTTGTTGCCGACCAGGAACCAGGTGGCCGCGGACGCCACGAACAGCACGCCCCACATCGCGACCGAGCGGGTGACGACGTCGTCGATGGTCATGGGCCGCGACGGGGCACCGTCGCCACCGCCGCCACCACCCCAGCCACCACCGATGCCGCCGCCACCGGGCGGCGGGAACCCGGTTCCGGGCTGCGGCGGGGCCTGGTTGGGCTGGTAGGCGGGTGGCGCGTAGCCGGGCGGCATGGTGGAGCGCTGGTCGTACATGCGCTGCAGATCGGCGGGAGACGGAGGCGGCGCCTGGCGGACCTGGGCGCGCCGTGTGTCCTTCTCGAACTTGGTCAGGACGGGGTTCGACACGGGTGATGCTCCTGTCAACACAATGTGGACGGTCGTCTGATCAGACTCTCACAGTGAACGCGGCGCGGCTGGGCGGTTGCTGTGCGGGTGGCACCATGGCGGTCGGCGGCCCCTCTCCCGCATTCCTCACGGGGGCCAGGATGGGAACGCACGGCCCCCGTAGCCCAATGGCAGAGGCAGACGCCTTAAAAGCGTCACAGTGTCGGTTCGAGTCCGACCGGGGGTACCCGCCGTGGCGGACCCGGCGGTCTCACGCCGGCACCGCGGTCACGAGCAGGTTGTCGCGGTAGCTGCGCGCCGCGCGGTCGAAACTCCCGGTGCACGTGATGAGCAGCAGTTCCGGCGTCGCGGTCGGCGCGAACACGTCGGTCGGGAAGTGGTCCTTCGGCACCTGCGCGACCGACTCGACGACGAAGGACACGGTGCTGTGGTCGGCGCGGGTGACGGTGACGGTCGCGCCCGCCGCGATCTCGCGCAGGCGGTAGAAGACGCCGGGCCCCCGGTAGGAGTCGACGTGGCCGACGATCGCGGCGGGCCCGATGTCGCCCGGCCGTGTCCCGCCCGCGTACCAACCCGCCCGGCCGTAGGTCGACGGCGGCGCCATCGCACCGTCGGGCAGCAGTCCCAGCGCTTCGAGCGTGCTCGACACCCCGAGGCTCGGGATGGCCACCGACACCGGCAGCGGTGTCGTCGACCCGTCCACCGGGCCGGGCGTCGGCGGCAACGGGGTGGACGCGGCGGTCGTCGGCGACGC
>CAXUNA010000035.1:0-15057 GCA_964252095.1 uncultured Jatrophihabitans sp.
TCGCGCCGTTCGTCGGGGCCGAGAGCGTGGTGGACCACCGCACGCCACGCGGGGTGCGCGAACCGCACGGCTCCGCCGTGGGTCGTGACGATGTCGCGCACGACGGTCGACCCCCCGAGTGCGGGGTGGCCGGCGAGGGCGTCGGCCACGCCGGCGCCGACGTCCTCGTCGGTCGCCACGGTCAGCAGGCCGAGGGCGTCACGGGTGTCCGCGGGCAGCCCCGTCAGGTCGAGGGGGAAGGCGGCCGTGATCCGAGGCGTCGGCGCCAGTGGTTCGAACAGCAACGTCCGTTCCGACGAGGGATCGGACGCGTAGGCGGTCCCCAGCTCGTGGAGCACCAGGGGGTTGCCGCCGGCCAGCTCCAGGACGGCCAGCCGTGTGCGGCCGACGGGGACCACCGGCAGCGCGTCGAGCAGCGACTCCGCCTCCGGGCCGGGCAGCGGCTGCAGGTCGAGGACAGGCAGACCGCGGTCGAGCCCGGGCGGCGGTGTGGCTCCACGGTGGGTGACGACCAACGAGGTCGCCTCGGATGCCAACCGCCGGGCCACGAACACCAGCACCCGTAGCGAATTCCGGTCGAGCCAGTGGACGTCGTCGACGAGCAGCACGAGCCGTCCGGAGGCCGCGCGCAGCCGCAGTGCGGACAGCACCGCCGTGGCGACGACCATCGGATCGGTCTCGGACGGATCGTCGTAGCCCAACGCGCCGAGCAGAGCGGCGCGTTGCCGGGTGGGCAGCCCGGCATCGACCTGTTCGACGTCGCGGTGCAACAGTTGGTGCAATCCCGCGTACGGCATGGTGGTTTCGTCCGGGGTACCCGACGCGCGGCGCACCAGGAGCCCGGCGTCCGTCGCGTGTTCCGCGACGCGGTCGAGCAACCAGGTCCGGCCGCTGCCCGTGGGGCCCGCCACGACCGTCGCGGTGCCGGGTGTCGTCACCGCGCGCACGAGCGCGTCGAGCTCGGCCGCCCTCGGCGCCACGGCACCCTCCCCACAGAGTGTCAGGTAGACCGAACGTTCCATCCACCGGGTGCCCAGGCTGTACCCTCACGTCGGTCGGCGCAACCCCCGCCGGCGAGGCAGCGGGAGGCGAGCATGAGCCGACGGCCCACCACGGCGGCGACGCGGCGTCGCCGTGCGCTCGTGGCCGCGGGGCGTGAGCGGGCGGCCACGACGACCGCGCGGCAGCGCATCCTCGCCACCGCCGACCGGTTGTTCTACGGCGAGGGCATCCAGGCCGTCGGGGTGCAGCGGGTGGTGGAGGAGGCCGAGGTCACGCGGGTGACCTTCTACCGGCACTTCCCGTCCAAGGACGACCTCGTGCTCGCCTACCTCGACGCCCGCGCGCGACGCGCGCACGCCGCGGTGCAGCGGATCCTCGACGCCCACGCGGACGATCCGCGCACCGCGCTGCGGGTGTGGGCCGAGGCCGTCGTCAGCGACGGGGTGGTCGACGAGTACCGCGGCTGCACATTCGTCAACGCCGCGGCCGAGTACGGCGAGGTCGACCACCCGGTGCGGAGGGCGGCGATCGCGCAACGCACCTGGGTGCGCGACACGACCACCCGGCTGCTGCGCGAGATGGGACACCCCCGCCCGGAGCAGGCGTCCCGCACGTTGCTGGCCCTGCGGACCGGGTTCGTGTTCGCGTCGGGGCTGGAGGATCCGCCGGAGGGCGCCCGTGAGTTCCTCGAGGCCTGCGACCGGGTCGTCGACGAGGTCTGACCGCGCCGCAGTCACCTGACTCATGCGCGGGAACGGCCACCCGGACCACGATCGGCCCGACCACCGAGCCCGCCGTCCGAGGAGAACCTGTGTCAGCACCCACACGTCCCGTCCTGTTCATCCACGGCCTGTGGCTGCACGCCAGTTCCTGGCAACCGTGGATGGACCTGTTCGCCGAGTGGGGTTACGACCCCGTCGCGCCCGGCTGGCCGAACGAGCCCGACACCGTCACGGCCGCTCGCGCCGAGCCGGACGCCGTCGCCGACCTCGGCATCGACGACGTCACCGACCACTACGCCAAGATCATCGCCGACCTGCCCCGCCCGCCGATCATCGTCGGGCACAGCTTCGGCGGCATGATCGCCGAGAAGCTCCTCGGCCTGGACCTCGGCGTCGCCGCGATCGGGATCGACGCGGCCCAGATCAAGGGCGTGCTGCCGTTGCCGTTGTCCGCACTGCGTTCCACCCTGCCGGTGTTCAAGAACCCCGCGAACAAACACCGGTCGGTGATGCTGACGGCCGAGCAGTTCCGCTACGGGTTCGGCAACGCCATCCCGGCCGAGGAGTCCGACGCGCTCTGGGAGCGGTGGGTCGTGCCGTCGCCCGGCAAACCCCTGTTCGAGGCGGCGACGGCGAACTTCTCCCCGCACTCACCGGCTGCCGTGGCCACCGACAACCAGACCCGCGGACCGCTGCTGCTCATCACGGGCGGCCAGGACCACACCGTGCCCGAGGCCGTCACCAAGGCGACCCTGAAGCAGTACCGGCACTCCGATGCCGAGACCGACCTCATCGAGTTCTCCGATCGCGGCCACTCGCTCACCGTCGACCACGGATGGCGCGACGTCGCCGGCGCCTGCGAGCAGTGGCTGCAGGCCCACGACCTCTGACGCCACCGCGCCGTACCTGTCACTTCCCGGTCGTGGCGCGCGCGTTCGCGAGCAGCACCTGCAGCGCGCGGTGCACCTCGGTGCGCAGCTCGGGGGACAGTGGTGCGAACAGTTCGTCGTCGACGCGGCTCGTGATGCGTCGCGCGAGCCGTGACGCCGCCGCGCCACGCCGGGTCGACCGGACGAGGCGACGACGCCGGTCGGCGGGATCGACGGTCTGTTCCACCCGCCCGGCCTCGCGCAGCTGGTCGACCAGAGCCGTGACGTCGCTCGGGTCCAGGCCCAACCGGCGGCCGAGCTCGGCGTGCGTCACCGCACCGGACTGCCCGAGCACGGCCAGCGCGGCCATGTCGCGCATCGTCAGGTCGTGTTCGGCGAGCCGCTGCGTCACCGCGTTCCGGCTGAGCCGACCCAGTTGGGACAGGACGTACGCCGCGTGATCGGTCAGCGGCGGGTCGGCCGCGACGGCGGGAGGCACCCGGTCACGGTGGGACGAGGTCACCCGGCCGGGTGGAACGAAGCGCGTTGGACGGGCGTCCACGCCGTCGCCCCCACGGCCCGGAACGCCTTCGCCCAGCTCCAGCCGTCGGCGTCGCGGGTGACGACCAGCCGGCTGCTGCCACGTGCGGTGGACCGGTCGAGGACGAGGTCGGATCCCTGCCACGATCCGCGGGCGGGCGGATCCGGGGGGAACCCGGCGCTGTCGAAGCCCCAGTGGAGGATCTCGCCGCTCTCGGGGTCGGTGCTCCACACCGCGTGGAGGGCGAA
The DNA here is from genome assembly GCA_964252095.1 of uncultured Jatrophihabitans sp. Classification (GTDB taxonomy): domain Bacteria; phylum Actinomycetota; class Actinomycetes; order Mycobacteriales; family Jatrophihabitantaceae; genus CAXUNA01. The sequence continues at coordinate 3,383 of CAXUNA010000035.1, forward strand.
CGACTCGTCGCCGTCGCGGCGTTGCCGGTAGCGCTGGACCACGACCGACCCGCCCACCTCGGCCGAGGCGTCGCTCGTGCTCTCGGCCTCGCCCGCCGGCGCCCAGGTGCTGGGGTACATGTGCTCGGCGCCGACGAACGAACCGAGCAGGAACTCGAGCGTCTCGGCCGTGGTGCGAACCATCGGGAAACTCCTTGGTGATCGCCAATGAATCGGGGGCACGTTAACACGCGTCCTGGTGGCAGCCCGGACCGCTCGAACGCCTCGCTCCTTCCAACCACGTCGAATCTCGGGCTCCCGGCTTCGTCGGGACGCCCGGTCGTGCTCTTGTGCTCGCATGTCCCGTTCCCGCGCGAGCCGTGCGCTCGCTCTCGGTTGTGTCGTGGCGGCAGTCGGTCTCTCGACGGCGGCCTGCTCCTCCGGTGGCGCGGACGACGCCGCCGCCGGCTCGTCGTCGAAGACGGGCGGCACGCTGTACTACACGACCGGGACCCGGAACGTGGAGCACTTCGACCCGCAGCGGGTGTACATCGGGCGCGACATCGCCAACGAATCCCGCATGTTCGTCCGCACCCTGGTCCAGTACGGCACCGGTGCCGGGCCCGAGAGCAACCGACTGCACCCCGACCTCGCCACCGACACCGGAACGTCGTCGAACGGCAACAAGACCTGGAAGTTCACGCTGAAGGACGGCGTCACCTGGCAGGACGGTTCGGCCGTCACGTGCGCCGACGTCGAGTACGGGATCTCCCGCACGTTCGCGGTCGACGTCATCACCGGTGGCCCGAACTACGCCATCCAGTTCCTCGACATCCCCACCGCACCCGACGGGTCGAGCGTCTACAAGGGTCCCTACACCAAGGTGGGTCAGGCCGCCTACGACAAGGCCGTGACGTGCGACGGGCAGACGATCACCTTCCACCTCAGCAAGGCCGTCCCGGACTTCAACTACACCGTGACGCTGCCGGCGTTCGCGCCGTTCAAGGCCGCGGAGGACAAGGGGGCGCAGTCGAACTTCGCCGTGTTCTCCGACGGTCCCTACCAACTCGACGGCACCTGGACCGACGGCAAGGGCGGCACGTTCGTCCGCAACCCGCACTACGACCCCAAGACCGACGACACGACGATCCGGCGGGCGCTGCCGGACAAGATCGTGTTCCTCGAGGGTCTCGCCACCGAGACGGTGTTCGACCGGCTCCTGAAGGACGAGGGCGACGACCAGACGCTGGTCACCGACCGCGTCGCGCCGCCGGCGTACCTCGCCCGCGTCGCCGCGCAGAAGGGCCGGTTCACCTCGCCGGTCTCGCCGTTCGTCGACTACCTGCAACCGAACTTCCGGACCGTCACGAACCCGTTGGTGCGGCAGGCCATCGCCGTCGCGACCGACCGCAGCGGCTACATCGACGCCGAGGGCGGTTCGTCGGTCGCGGAACCGGCGCACGGTCTGATCGCCCCGGCCATCGGCGCCGACGGCGGTTACACGAAGTTCGACGCCTTCGACGTCCCCGACACCGGCGATCCGGCCAAGGCCAAGGCGTTGCTGCAGCAGGCCGGGGTCACCATCCCGTACCCGCTGAAGCTCACCTACAGCGGTGGCACGCCGACCTCCGACAAGCAGGCGTCCGCGCTGAAGGCGGCCTACGACGAGGCCGGTTTCGACGTCACGCTGAACGGTCTCGCCGACACCTACTACTCGGTGATCCAGAGCCCGGAGAACGCGAAGACGTACGACCTGACCTGGGCCGGCTGGGGCGCTGACTGGCCGAACGCCTCGACCGTCATCCCGCCGCTGTTCGACAGCCGTGTCAACCTGTCCTCGCAGTCCAACGGTCAGGACTACGGCTACTACGACAGCGACGCGACGAACGCCGCCATCGACAAGGCGTACAGCACGGCCGACGCCGCCAGCCGCAACGCACAGTGGGGTGACCTGGACGAGGCCCTGGCCAAGGAGGTCGCGTACATCCCCCTGGACAACACGCTGTTCCCGCGTCTGCACGGGTCGAAGGTCACCAACTACGTCGAGTCCGCCTCGACGAACGGTTATCCCGACCTCGGTGTGATCGGGACGCGCTAGGCGGACATTCGGACGTCGTCGAAACTCCGCGCGACGCGCCTGTACGGGTGCGTGGAGGTGACCGGACGGGTTCAATGACGCGGTGACCCGGGTGGCGATGGATGCTGCGACGGTCTCGCGGATCCGGTTCGCGACGTCGCCGGCCCACGAGACGTACGGCTGGCTCACCTACGCCTTCTCGCAGCAGCCGCACCCGATCGCCGGCAACCTCGGCACCTCGGCCCGGTCGGCCCTGAACCACCCGGACGTCCGGCTGTTGGCCCAGGTCGTGGAGGGCGCGATCCGCACCCGCTACGTGCCGAACTTCCTCCTGCAGCCGCCGCTCGCCTGCGACTCCGACGACGACCAGGTCGATGCGCTCACCACCCGCTGGGTGCGTGACGAGGACCGGGTGCGGGAGGAGCTCGAACCGCTCGTCCCGTTCCAGCCGGCCGCGTGGCGGGAGGACTACCGGCGCCGCGTCGCGCGGCCGGACGCGGCCCGTCGGCTCCAGTCCGGCTTCCACCGGATGTGGGACGAGCTCGTGCGGGGCGAGTGGCCGCACATGCGCGCCCTCCTGCGGACCGACATCGCCCGCCGTGGCGAGGCGTGGCTCGCGGGCGGGGTGCAGCGGGTGGTCAACGAACTCCACCCGTCGCTCTCGTGGGCCGACGGCACGCTGTACGTCAAGGACGGTTACGAGGACGACCTCGACGTCATGGGGTCCACCGTGACGCTCATCCCCACCACGACGGTGCAGGCGAACGTCCTGGTCCAGGTGTGTGTCCCCGAGGACCGGTGGATCTCGTATCCCGCGCTGTCGGTCGAGCCGGCGCGTGGGCCGGCGTCCGGCCGGGAACTCACGGAACTGCTCGGCAGCACACGGGCGGTCGTCCTCGACCAGCTGACCGCTCCGCGTTCGACCGCCGAACTCAGCGAGACCCTGGGCCTCGCCCCCGCGACCGTGTCGCACCACCTGCACGTCCTGCTGCGAGCCGACCTGGTGACCCGCCGGCGGTCCGGCCACAAGATCCTCTACACCCAGTCGCCGAAGGCGTCCCGGTTGCTGAGCTCGTCCGACCGCGAACTCGTCTGGCCGCAGTGACGGTGACGTCGTCCGCTAGAACGTGAGGACGAGCCGCCCGCGGACGCCGCCCGCTTCCAGGCGACGGTGGGCCTCGACGGCCTCCACCGCAGGCAGCACGCCCGCCACCCGCAGGGTGAGCACGCCGGTCTCCACCTGCTCGCGCAGCCGGTCCAGGGCCTCCCGGTCCTGGGCGTGTTCGCGCACCCACACCGGGACGACCGTCACGCGGTCCTGGTCGCTGCCGTCCCAGCCCCGCACGGTCGCCATCCGGCCGCCGGTCCTGATCGCCGGCAGTGCGGCGTCGTGGAGCAGGGCGCCGTCGGCCAGGCCGTCGACACCGTCGGGGAAGTGTGCGAGGACGGCGGCGGCGAACCCGTCGCCACGCGCCACCACGACGTCGGCGCCGAGCTGCTCGACCAGCCCTCGGTCCTTCTCGGCCGCATCGGCGACCACGGTGATGCCGTCGGCCTTCGCCAGCTGGACGACGTAGCCCCCGAACGCACCGGCGGCGCCGGTCACGGCGAGCACCTGCCCGGGCAGCAGGTGCAGGGAGTCGAGCGCGAACCGGGCGGTGAGACCGTTCATCGGCAACGTCGCCGCTTCGACGTCCGACGCTCCGGCCGGTACCCGGACGACGGAACGGGCCGGCACGACCAGGTCGCTGCGGTAGGCACCGTGCGGGCCGGACGGCACGACCACGGCGATCACCCGGTCGCCCACCGCGACATCGGTCCCGCCGTCCGTCCCGACCTCGACGACCTCACCGGCCGCGTCCATGCCCGGCACGGCTCCCGGTGGGGCCGCTGCGGGCTTGTCGTCGCGGGCGCCACTGCGGACCCCCGCGTCGGTGGGGTTCACCGCCACCGCGGTGACGCGGATCCGCACGTCCGCGGCGCCGAGTGGTTCCGGCGGCACGTCGATCTCGTGCAGGGCCTCCGGCCCGCCGTACGTGGTCACACCGATCGCCGTCACCCTGTCGCCAACCCGGCGGTGCCGTCGGTGATTCCGGTTCAGCCCGTGAAGACGACGGCCGACTTCGCGAGTTCGATGTGGGCTTTCTGCGCCGTCAGTTGGGCAGCACCCTCGGCGGCGTCGACGCCGTCGTCGGCCGCGAGGGTTGGCGCGGTGGCGACGATCCGGCCGGTGAACGAGATGTGGTCGCCGGCGCGGACCGGGTGGGGGGAGACCAGGCCGGGCTGGAGCAGGTGGACGTACACCTGGTCGGTGGTCGACGTGCCGACCCAGAAGCCGTTGTCGGCGGGGGAGGAGAGGACCTCCAGGTCGGTGCCCTTCGCCGCCTGGCCGATGTAGGCCGTCAACGCACCGCTGCTGTCGGCAGCGGTCGCGAGCGGGAGCAACGAGGTGGTGTTCGCGGTGAGTGCACCACCACCCGCAGCAGCACCGCCTGATGTGGCGGGTGCGGCCGACGTCGTCGTCGAGCCGGCGGTACCCGTTCCGCTGTCAGCGGCTGTCGGTGACGCGGCGTCGGTTCCCCCCGTGGAGGCGGCGCCGGAGGTCGCCGACCCGTCGACCGCGGTGGACGCGCCGGTGGCGCCGGAGGAGTCGTCGCCGCCGCAGCGGGACAGCAGCAGGACGAGGACGACGACGACGATCGCGGCGAGCAGGATCACCAGCCACCACGGGCGTTTCCGGCGTTCCTCCGTGCCCAGCGGCGTAGCGCCGGTCTTGCGGGTCGGGCGGTCGGACGGGTTCGAGCTGGTCACGGGAAGTCTCCTGGTCGACGAGGTCGAGGCTGGCGGATGGCGGGGTCCGCGGATCGGACACGACCGAGGGGCGCGCCGTCAGCAGACGGCACGCCCCTCGTCGCGGTGGTGCGGGGTGGGTCGGTCAGCGGGTGTGGGCCGCGCTGCGACCGTCGGACTGCGAGGCCTTCTGCTGCGCCAGCTGCTTGGCCTGGTTGGCCTGGTCCTTCACGGACGGCGCGTTCTGGAGCGCGCGCTGCATGTTGGGCTTCTCGTCGTCGTACTTGTTCAGGACGTTGTCCCAGCGGGTCGACATGGCCTTGATGCCACCGCCGCCGATCGCGACGATCGCGATGCCGACGACCGCGGCGAGCACGGCGTAGAGCACGGCGTTGACGATGTTCGTGGCGATGTGCAACTGGTTGAGAGCGGCGATCACACCGAGCGCGAGGATGACGATCGACGCGACGTTGGCGAGGATCTTGCCGTACGACAGCGATCCGAGGCTGTTCTGGATGAGGCCCTTGACCGCGGCGGCGATCGCAGCGGCGATCACCACGATGATGATCGCGACGAACACCAGCGGCAGGTAGGAGATGACCGCGCGCAGGTAGTCACTGATCGGGTTGGACCCGAAGACGCCGAAGGCCGTGGAGACGACGAACAGCATGATCGCGTAGAAGACCAGTTTGGCGAGGATGTCGCTGGCGTCGTACTTGCTGGACTCGAGGGCCTTCTTGATCCCCCCGCGCTCGACGGCCTTGTCGAACCCGACCTTGGTGAGCACCTTGGACAGGATCTTGGCGATGACCTTGGCGACGACGTAGCCGATGATCAGGATGACGAGGAACAGCACCAGCTTGGGGACGAACGTGGCGATGTTGCCGAACGCGTTCGTGATGCCCGTGGTGGTGTCGATGGCTTCGTACATGACGGGGTGGACCTCTCAGGTAGCCGACGACCCGGTGCCGGGCCGATGCGGTCGGACGCGCGGTCCCGGACAGGACCGGACGCGGTGACACGGATGCCGGCAGGCGGAGAACGGGTGTGGCGCCCTGATGCTGGGGGGTCAGCGCCGGACAGGGGGTGCGCGCTCGTACCCCACGTGTCCGGAGGGAAGGCGTCGTGCGACGACGATGGGCGCTGGTCTGAACCCGGGACCCGGTGACTTACACCGTATGGCGGCCCGGACGGTTCCTACCCGTCGTGACGGGTGTGTATCCCGATTCCGCTGATCAAACTGTCCGAGGGTCAGAAGTACGTCGGCTCGCGGGGCGTGTAGTTCTCCTCGAGCGCGGTGACCTCGTCGTCGGTGAGCGCGAGATCGAGCGCGGCGACGGCGTCGGTGAGGTGGTGGTCCTTCGTGGCGCCGATGATCGGGGCGTCGACGACCGGGTTGCGCAGCACCCACGCCATGGCGACGGTGGCCATGGCGACGCCGCGGTCGGTGGCGATCCGCTCCACGGCGTCCACGGTCGCCCGGTCCGAGTCGAGGAACAGCGGCCGGCCCTGCGGGTCGGTGGTGGGGTTGCCGTCCCCGCGGGTCGTACCTTTCTCGCCCCACGGTCGTGCCACGATGCCGGCGGCGAGCGGCGACCACGGCAGGCTGCCGACGCCCTCGTCGACGAGCAGGCCGAACATCTCGCGCTCCTCCTCGCGCTGGACGAGGTTGTACTGGTCCTGCATCGCCACGAACGGCGTCCAGCCGTGGGCGCGGGCGGTCGCCTGCATCTTCGCGAGCCGCCAGGCCCACATCGACGACGCGCCGAGGTAACGGACCTTGCCGGCCTTGACGACGTCGTGCAGGGCCTCCATGGTCTCCTCGACCGGGACCTCGGGATCGAAGCGGTGGATCTGCAGCAGGTCGACGTAGTCGGTGCCGAGGCGCCGCAGCGAGGCGTCGACCTGCTCGAGGATCGCGCGGCGGGAGAGGCCTCCACCGCCGGGCCCGTCGTACATGCGCTGGAAGATCTTGGTGGCCAGGACGACCTCCTCGCGGCGGGTGTACTCCGTGATCGCCCGCCCGACGACCTCCTCGGAGGTGCCGTAGCCGTAGATGTTCGCGGTGTCCCAGAAGTCGATGCCGAGCTCGACGGCCCGGCGGAAGATCGGGGCTGCCGCGTCGTCGTCGAGGATCCAGGTCATCCGGCCGGCGTTCGGGTCGCCGAAGCTCATGCAGCCCAGGGCGAGGCGGCTGACGACCAACCCGGACGAGCCGAGACGTGTGTGTTCCACGGGTGATTCTCCTTCGGAGGTGAGTGGTCAGCGGCGTCGGGCCGCGGGTGTCAGTTCGGCGGCGCCGTAGCTGGTGTCGTCCGGGTTCAGGGTGACGCCGGGCGCGACGAGCTCGTCGATGCGGTCGAGCACCTCGCTGCTGAGCGTGATGTCGGCGGCGGGCAGCTGTGACTCCAGCTGCTCCATCGTGCGAGGGCCGACGATCGCCGACGTCACGCCGGGGTGGTGCACGGCCCACGCGAGCGCGAGCTCGATCATCGTCAGGCCGTGATCCTCCGCGAGCAGCGCGAGTCCTTCGACGACGTCGAGCTTGCGTTGGTTCGCGGGGGCGCTCATGTCGAAGCGGGCCGACGGGCGCGCGGCCGAGGTCGGTGCGCCCGGGGCGTCCTTGCGCCAGCGCCCGGTCAGCCAACCACCGGCGAGCGGGCTGTAGACGAGCGTGCCCATGCCGTGGCGCCGGGTGGTCGGCAGGACGTCGGCCTCGATGCCACGGACCAGGATCGAGTACGGCGGCTGCTCGGTGACGAACCGCGCGAGGTTCCGCTCGCGCGACGCCCACTGCGCCTCGACGATCTGGCTGCCGGAGAACGATGACGACCCGATGTACCGGATCTTGCCCTGGTGCACGAGATCGGTGAGGGCGCCGAGGGTTTCCTCGATGTCGGTGGTCGGGCTGGGGCGGTGCACCTGGTACAGATCGAGGTGATCGGTCCGCAGGCGGCGCAACGAGTTCTCGACCTCCTGGATGATCCACCGTCGCGATCCGCCGCCGTGGTTCGGCCGGTCGTCCACCGGCATGAAGAACTTCGTGGCGAGCACGACGTCGTCACGCCTGCCCCGCAGTGCTTCACCCACGATCTCCTCGGACGCACCGGCGGAGTAGACGTCGGCGGTGTCGACGAAGTTGATCCCGGCGTCCAGGGCCCGGTGGATGACCCGAATCGCGTCGGCGCGGTCGTCGTTGCCCCACGGACGAACATCATCGTGCCGAGACAGAGGGGGCTGACCGACACTCCGGTGCGGCCCAGCAGTCGTTGTTGCACAGTGCTCCTCGTGGTGCGTGCGGAGAGTTCGGGGAACCGGCTCAGCGGCCGGCGTGGCGCGCGCCGTCGACGTCGAGGACGCTGTCGGTGTGGGTCGTCGCGGCCCAGCTGGCGAGCAGCTTCAGGCCGTCGGCGGTGGGGGTGTCCGGATCGGCGGTGTAGACGTTCACCCGCAGGTCCGGCTCGGACGGGAGTTCCATGGCCTCGAAGTCGAGGTCGAGTTCGCCGACCACCGGATGCCGGAGGCGTTTGCGTCCGCTGCGGTGGAACTTCACGTCCTGCGAGGCCCAGTGCTGCCGGAACAGCTCGCTCCGCGTCGACAGTTCGCCGACCAGGGTGACGAGGTCCTTGTCGTAGGGGTTGCGGCCCGCTTCGAGCCGGAGCATCGCCGCGGCGTCGGTGGCGATGCGGTCGTAGTCGACGAAGAACTCGGTGGCGGCCGGGTCGAGGTACACGAACCGGGTGGTGTTCGCGGCTCGCGTGCCCGCGACGCCCGCGGCCGGCGAGGCCAGGACGGGCGAGTACAGCGCCCGGGCGAGCGTGTTCGTCGCGACGATGTCGTGGCGGGCGTTGCGGACCCACGCCGGTGCGTCGGTGATCGCGTCCAACACCTGCTGGATCACCGGTCGCACCGCGCGAGGTGTCGGCCGGGCGCGACGGCGGGCCGTGGGTGCCGCGGCACGGGCGAGCGCGAACAGGTGCTCGCGCTCGGCGTCGTCCAGGTGCAACGCGTCCGCGACACCGGCCAGGACGGAGTCCGAGGCGCCGGACAGGTTGCCCCGCTCCATCCGGACGTAGTAGTCGATGCTGACGCCGGCGAGCAGCGCGACCTCCTCGCGGCGGAGTCCCTCGACCCGCCGGGTACCGCCGTACGCGGGAAGTCCGGCCTGCTCCGGGGTTATCCGGGCGCGGCGGGAGGCGAGGAACTCCCGGATCTCGACGCGGTTGTCCACGGGTTCGACGGTAGGCCGCCGGTGCGCGTCCGGGGAGGTACTGGCGTTACCTGGCTGGCCGGACCCTCCCGGGACCCGTGCCGGCGACGATGATGGACGGCATGACGACGTGGACCGCTGCCGAACTCGACGCCGTTGACGGTGCCGACGAGATCCACCTCTCGACCACCCGGGCCGACGGAACGTTGCGCACTGCACGCATCGTGTGGGTGGTGCGACACGGTGACGAGCTGTACGTGCGCTCGGTCAACGGCCGCGACGCTGCGTGGTACCGCGGTGTGCAGACGAGGCACGAGGGTCATGTGACGGCCGGGGGAGTCTCGCGCGACGTCGTCTTCGTCGAGGCCGATCCGGCGCTGACCGATCCGTTGGACGAGGCGTACCGCCGCAAGTACGGCCGCTACCCCGGGCCCACCGCGCAGATCACCGCCGCCGGGGCGCGCGACGCCACGCTGCGGCTCGACCCCCGCTGAACGCCGGGCGGCAGGACGCGGCGATGTGACGTGGGACGGGTGCCCGTGAGCCGGTCGACGCCGGCGATGTTGTCGGTGCCGGGCTCTAACGTCGACGGCATGGCTGCGACCCACACCTACACCGCGAGTGCTCTGTGGTCCGGTTCCACCGGCGTGGGCTACCGGGCGTACGACCGCACCCACCGGGTCGTCACGCCGCCCGCGCGGGCCGAGCTCGCCGTCAGCTCCGATCCGTCGTTCAAGGGCGACCCGGACCAGCTGAACCCCGAGCAGCTGCTGCTCGCCGCGGCCAGCTCGTGCCAGCTGCTGTCGTTCCTCGCGCTCGCCGCCCGCGCCGGGATCGACGTCGTGCGGTACGAGGACGCCGCCGAGGCGTTCATGCCGGCCACCCGCGACCGGATGCGGATCACGCGGATCGTGCTGCGGCCGCGGATCGAGATCGTCGGTGCGTTCGACCCCGCCGAGGTCGACGGATTGGTGCACCGTGCACACGAGGAGTGCTACGTCGCGAACACTCTCGCGTGCGAGATCGTGATCGAGCCGGTCGTCGAGCGCGCCGAGCCGGCCGAGGTCGGGTCGTGAAGGACCTCGCCCTGCGCCTCGTGCACCGTCCCGGCACCCTCGGCGAGATGGCCGCCGCGCTGGGCGCGGCGGGGGTCAGCCTCGAGGGCGGAGGCGTGTTCGTCGTCGACGGCGTCGCCACCGCGCACTTCCTCGTCTCCGACGACCACGCCGGGCCGGCGGAGACGGCGCTGCGATCCCTCGACGGCATCGACCTGCTCGGTGTGCGCGACGTCCTGCTGACCCGGTTGCGCCAGGACGTGCCCGGTCAGCTGGGCGCCCTGTGCTCCGCGCTCGGCGACGCCGGCGTGTCGATCGAGACGCAGTACTCCGATCACGACGGCCGGCTCGTCCTGCTGGTCGACCACCCCGCCCGCGCCGCGCCGGTCCTCGAGGCGTGGCGTGCCCGCGAGTGATGGGCGCCGCCGTCGCCGGAACGCTGCCCGGACACACACCACCCCGCCCGCGCCGCCGGCGGAAGGGCCGGTGGTGCGGACGGGGTGGCGGTTGCGGAAGGTCGGCGGCGAACAGAGCCGTCCGACGTTCCCCCGTGTGTCGTGCTCATCCCCCGATGGAGCGCGACGACTCCGTGTCTACAGCAGGTACCGGTCGTACCGGTAGGGACGGACCTTCCCGACTTGCCAGGCACGGGGCGGGAGGTGGACGGCGCCGTCGTCCCGCGGGGGGTCGAGCGACGGCACCGCCCACCCGGTGATCATCGACCCCCGTCCACGATTCGGCCAGACGGTCGGGCCACCCGGGTACGGCGGCGGTGCTGCGCGTGGAAGCATCTTCGGCCCCGAATGGACCGACCCCCGGCCGACCCGAAAGGATCATGGGGTGGACCTCGGCGAGCGGCTGGCCGGCTTGGACCCTCTGCAGCAGACGGCGGTCACGCTCGTCTACTTCGAGGGTCGCACGGTCTCCGACGTGGCGCGGCTGCTCGCGATCGAGCGCCTCGACGTCGGTGCGGCGCTCGCCCGCGCGTTCGAGGGCGTCGCCCGCTGGGTCATGGACGAGGACCGGAGCCACGCCGCCGCGCCGGATCGCGAGATCATCGCCGGGTAGACCGGGAGAACCCCGGCCGGCGAGGGAGAGGCCCGACGATGTCACGCTCCGCCCCGATCGACGGCTTCACGCTCGAGTACACCGACCACGGCGCGCCGGACGCCCCGGCCGTCGTGCTGCTGCACGGCTGGCCGGGCGGGTCCGGCGACTACCGCGAGGTCGTGCCACGCCTGTCCGACCTGCGGGTCGTGGTGCCGGACCTCCGCGGCTTCGGCCGGTCCGACCGCCACCGGCGTGACCCCGCGACCGAGTACGGCGCCGCCGGTCAGGCCCGCAGCATCGCCGGGTTGATCGAGCAGCTGGGGCTCGAGCGGCCCGTCGTCGCGGGGTACGACGTCGGGAGCCGGGTGGCGCAGCACCTCGCGATCGACCGGCCGGACCTGGTCGGCGCCCTCGCGGTGTCGCCCCCGCTGCCGGGCGCGGGCCCCCCCCCCCCCCGGCCCCCGCCCCGGCCCGGGGTGTGGTTCCACGCGTTCCCCCCGCGGGCGGTGGGCCG
>CAXUNA010000036.1:0-7208 GCA_964252095.1 uncultured Jatrophihabitans sp.
CTGCCGGCACACCGACGGCGGGCGTCGCATCGGGCACCACCACGCCGACCCCCGACGCGACCGGCGCCGCCGGCACACCCGCGCCCACCGAGACCGGCATCGCCCCGGTGGCGGGTGCCGACAAGGTGACCGACGCGGAGGTCACGGCCTTCCAGGCCGACCAGACCAACGCGGCGACGCTCGGCGCCACCTCGCTGTCCACGGCGCAGATCAAGGCCCTCATCGCGTTCCAGTGCGGCACGACCAAGGCCTCGACCGCCACCGACCAGCCGATCATCGGCTGCACCCAGGACAACAGCGGCAAGTACGTCCTCGCGCCGCAGCTGTTCCCCGGCACCGAGGTCAAGGACGCCGCGGCCGTGGCCCCCAACACCCAGACGGCCGCGCAGGGCTGGACGGTCTCGCTCGACCTCAAGTCGACCGGTGCCCGGCTCTGGGCCGACTACACCAGCGCCAACAACTGCGGCGGCGTCTCCTGCACGGCGACCTCGCCGCCCGCCGACTACGTGGCGTTCACCCTCGACGGTCAGGTCATCACCGCCCCGGGCATCACCTCGGCGATCACCGGCCAGACCCAGATCTCCGGCACCTTCACCGAGGACTCCGCCACCAAGCTCGCGAACTCGCTGAAGTACGGCGCGCTGCCGCTGGCCTTCACGCAGCTCACCACCCAGACCGTCTCGGCGACCCTCGGCACCACGCAGCTGGAAGCCGGTCTGCTCGCAGGCGGCATCGGCCTCGGGCTGGTCATCATCTACTCGCTGCTGTACTACCGGGGTCTCGGCCTGGTGACCCTCGCGTCGCTCGTGGTGTCCGGCCTCATCGTCTACGCCTCGCTGGTCATCCTCGGCCGCAACATCGGCTTCACCCTCACCCTGGCGGGTGTCGCCGGCTTCATCGTCGCGGTCGGTATCACCGCCGACTCCTTCGTCGTGTTCTTCGAACGCATCAAGGACGAGGTCCACGAAGGCAGATCGATGCGGGTGGCGGTCCCGCGGGCGTGGATCCGCGCCCGGCGCACCGTCATCTCCGCCGACGTCGTCTCGCTGCTCGCCGCGCTGGTGCTGTACTACCTCGCCGCCGGTGACGTCCGCGGGTTCGCGTTCACCCTCGGTCTGTCGACGATCATCGACGTCATCGTGGTGTTCTGGTTCACCCACCCGCTCGTGTCGCTGCTGTCCCGGTCCCGCGCGTTCGGGTCGAAGCGCTTCACCGGCCTGGACTCGGTGCGCACCACCACGGCCCTGCCGAAGCCCCCGCCCGGCCGCAAGCCCGTCCGCGGCGGTCAGCCCGCGCCCGCTGCCACGGCCGGCTCGATCCGGTTCGAGAAGCCGGTCCGCTCGTCGGTCGCCGTGCTCGACCGCGAGGACGACGCCGACCTCGAGGACCTGGTGGTCGACGACGAGCTCGCTCCGGCCGACCTTCCGGTGACCGAGGTGGACACCGCCGACCCGGTCGAGGCCCCCGAGATCCCGACCGAGGACGACGTCGACGAGGCCGCCGACCCGGCGCCCCGTCGTCGCACCGCACCGTCCGTCGGCTCCGCCGCCGAACGGGCCGCCGCCCGCCGCGCGAAGCTGCGCACCGACAAGGAGAACGGCTCGTGACCGTCACCGACGACCGGCCGGAGAACCCGCGGCCCGCGGCGCCCACGAAGCGCGGCATCGTCTCGCGGCTCTACCGGGGTGAGACCAAGCTCGACTTCATCGGCACCCGCAAGCGCTGGTACCTCGCGTCCGGGATCATCCTGCTGGTCTGCGTGCTGTCGTTCGTGTTCCGCGGCTTCAACATCGGCGTCGAGTTCGAGGGCGGCACCCAGTTCCAGGTGTCGGCCGCGTCGTCGTCGATCACGCCCGCCGAGGTCGAGAAGGCGGTCACCGCCTCCGGCGTCACCACGCCTGCCGACCCGGCGCAGGAGGTCGGTTCCGGCGGCTCGCGCTCGATCGTCGTCAAGACCGAGACGCTGTCCGCGGCCGACCAGGGCACCGTCTCCACCTCGATCCAGAACGAGCTGAAGGTCGGCTCGGACAAGGTCAGCATCCAGTCGGTGAGCTCGACGTGGGGTGGTGAGGTCACCCAGAAGGCGGTCATCGCGCTCATCGTCTTCCTGGTGCTGGTGAGCATCTACCTCGCCATCTGGTTCCAGTGGCGGATGGCGGTCGGGGCGATCGTCTCGCTGCTGCACGACCTGCTCGTCGCGGCGGGCGTCTACTCGATCATCGGGTTCGAGGTCACGCCCTCCACGGTGGTCGGCCTGCTGACGATCCTCGGTTTCTCGCTCTACGACACCGTCGTGGTGTTCGACAAGATCCGCGAGAACACCCGTGACATCACGGCGGGCTCGCGCACCACCTACTCCGAGGCGACGAACCTCGCGGTGAACCAGACGCTGATGCGCTCGATCAACACGTCCTTGATCTCGCTGCTGCCGGTCGCGGGGCTGCTGTTCGTCGGCGCCGGCATCCTCGGCGTCGGCACCATCAAGGACCTCGCGCTCATCCTGTTCGTCGGGCTGGCGTCCGGTGCGTACTCCTCGCTGTTCCTGGCCGCGCCGATCGTCGTCGAGCTCACCGAGCGCCAGCCGCAGTACCGCGCGCTCACCCGGCGGGTGCTCGCCCGCCGTGCGGCCGACGCGCGGGAAGCCGCGAAGCGCGGCGACCCGGCCGGTGAGCTCGTCACCGCTGCCGCGGCCAAGCGCGCCGCGTCGCCCGCCCCTGCACCACGTCCGGGCGCCCGCCCGACGTCCCGCCCGGCCGGGCGTCGCCCGGCGGGCAACCAGAACCGACCGAGAGGCAAGCGGTGACCGACCAGTCCAGCAACGCACCCACCGGAGACGCCGGCCCGGCGATCGCGAGGATCGTGGCCGACGGCATGCGGGACGTGCCGGACTACCCCCAGGAGGGTGTCCTGTTCAAGGACATCGTCCCGTTGCTCGTCGACGCCGACGCGTTCGGCGCGACCATCGCCGCGCTCGCCCAGATCGTCAAGGCCGCGCACGGTGACGAGCCGGTCGACCTGGTCGCCGGCATCGAGGCGCGTGGCTTCATCGTCGCCGCCGCCCTGGCGCGGGAGCTGAAGTGCGGGCTGCTGCCGTTGCGCAAGGCCGGCAAGCTGCCGCCGCCGGTGATCAGTGAGACCTACGACCTCGAGTACGGCACGGCCACCATCGAGACCTCGACCGGTGTCATCGACGGCCGTTCGGTCTACCTCGTCGACGACGTGCTGGCCACCGGCGGCACGCTCATCGCGGCGTCGAAGCTGGTCGACAAGGCCGGCGGCTCGCTCGTCGGGGTCGGCGTGCTTCTCGAGCTGGGCTTCCTCGGCGGCCGCGAGAAGCTGGTCGGCGAGGTCGGCGACGCGTTGCCGATCGCCGCACTGCTCGCCGTCTGACGCGCCCGCCCCGCACCCGGGAACGTTTGCGGGGCCGGCGGCCTTAGGATGGGTGAACCCCCGGATCGCGTCACACCGGTCCGGGACCCGGTCCGCTCCCTGTCCGCGAGGAGACCGCCCTGAGCACCGACGCCACCACCGCCCGTCAGCAGCACGAGGAGCTGACGCGGTCGGTCGCGCCGGTCGGGCCGGAGGAACCCGCCGCTCCCGGGAACGGGGCGCCGTCCGAGGTCTCCGCCGAGACGGGGTCGCCCGCCGCCGCCGAAGCCGCGTCGACGGCCGTCCCCGAAGCCCCGGCCACTCCTGCCGCGCCCGTCCGGCCCCGCACCGAGGTCGTGGCCTCGCCCGCCACGCTGGCGGCATCGCTGACGTCGGGTCAGCTGAACTCGGGTCGTCGCCGGGTCCGTGACCGGCTCGCCCGGCGGCTGGTGACGGCCGGTGCCCGCACCCCGACGATCTCGCCCGTCCTCGAACCGTTGCTCGCCACCCACCGCAACGCCCACCCGAAGGTCGACGCCCGGCTACTGCAACGCGGCTACGACGTCGCCGAGGAGCGGCACCGCGGTCAACTGCGCAAGAGCGGCGACCCGTACATCACCCACCCGCTCGCCGTGGCGACCATCCTCGCCGAGCTCGGCATGGACAGCACCACGCTGGTCGCGGCGCTGCTGCACGACACCGTCGAGGACACCGGGCTGACCCTGCCCGAGGTCGAGGCAGAGTTCGGTCCCGAGGTCGCCCACTTGGTCGACGGTGTCACCAAGCTGGACAAGGTCAAGTACGGCGACGCCGCCGAGGCCGAGACGATCCGCAAGATGATCGTGGCGATGGCGAAGGACCCGCGGGTGCTGGTCATCAAGCTCGCCGACCGGCTGCACAACATGCGCACACTGCGGTTCCTGCCGCCCGCCAAGCAGGAGCGCAAGGCCCGCGAGACCCTCGAGGTGCTCGCTCCGCTCGCCCACCGGCTGGGCATGAACACCATCAAGTGGGAACTCGAGGACCTCGCCTTCGCCACGCTCTACCCGAAGCGGTACGACGAGATCGTCCGGCTGGTGGCCGAGCGCGCGCCCAGCCGCGACACCTACCTCACGCAGGTCATCGACCGAATCAACGGCGACCTCAAGACCGGCGGCATCAAGGCGGCGGTCACCGGCCGGCCGAAGCACTACTACTCGATCTACCAGAAGATGATCGTGCGCGGCCGGGAGTTCACCGACATCTACGACCTGGTCGGCATCCGCGTGCTCGTCGAGTCCGAGCGCGACTGCTACGCCACCCTCGGCGTGATCCACGCGAACTGGCAGCCGGTACCCGGCCGGTTCAAGGACTACATCGCGATGCCGAAGTTCAACATGTACCAGTCGCTGCACACCACGGTGATGGGTCCGGGCGGCAAGCCGGTCGAGCTGCAGATCCGCACCCAGGGCATGCACCGCACGGCCGAGTACGGCATCGCCGCGCACTGGAAGTACAAGGACGCCGGCACCGCCGTGGCCGAACCGGCCGCCGTCGCCGACGACATGGGCTGGCTGCGGCAACTGCTGGACTGGCAGCGCGAGGCGCAGGAGCCCGAGGAGTTCCTCGACTCGCTGCGGTACGACCTCGCCGGCGCCGAGGTCTACGTCTTCACCCCGAACGGCGACGTGCAGGCGCTGCCTGCCGGCTCGACGCCCGTCGACTTCGCGTACGCGGTCCACACCGAGATCGGGCACCACTGCATCGGCGCCAAGGTCAACGGCAAGCTGGTGGCGCTGGAGAGCGGGCTCGACCACGGCGACGTCGTCGAGGTGCTCACCAGCAAGGCCGAGGGTGCGGGGCCGTCGCGCGACTGGCTCGAGTTCGTCAAGAGCCCGCGCGCCCGCACCAAGATCCGGCAGTGGTTCGCCAAGGAACGCCGCGAGGACGCGATCGACGCCGGCAAGGCGCAGCTGTCGCGCGCCATGCGCAAGGCCGCGCTGCCGTTGCAGCGGCTCATGGGTGGCGACGCCCTGGTCAACATCGCCCGCGAGATGCACCTGGCCGACGTCTCCGCGCTGTACGCGAACGTCGGCGAGGGGCACGTGTCGGCGCAGGCCGTCGTGCACCGGCTGGTCGCGGCGCTGGGCGGCGAGGAGGGTGCGGCGGAGGACATCGCCGAGACCGCCCTGCCCTCCACCGTCTCGCCGGCGGCCGACCGCCGTGGCGGCGACACCGGCGTGGTGGTCAAGGGGGTCAGCGACGTCCTGACCAAGCTCGCGCGATGTTGCACCCCGGTGCCGGGCGACGAGATCCTCGGCTTCGTCACCCGCGGGGGCGGCGTCTCGGTCCACCGTCGGGCCTGCACGAACGCGTCGGCGCTGCTGGGTCAGCCCGAACGGCTCACCGATGTCGAGTGGGCGCCGTCCACCACCTCGCGGTTCGTGGTGTCGATCCAGGTCGAGGCGCTCGACCGCCACCAGCTGCTGTCCGACGTCAGCCGGGTGCTGTCCGACGAGCGGGTCAACATCCTGTCCGCCACGGTCAACACCAACCGCGACCGGGTGGCGGTCAGCAAATTCACCTTCGAACTCGCCGCGGCCGAGCACCTCGGTCACCTCGTCCGGACGATCCGCGCCGTCGAGGGCGTCTACGACGTCTACCGGGTCCAGGCCACCGCCTGACCGGCGCGGGCGTCAGTCCCGCAGGAAGCGCTGGACGACCTCTCCGGTGAGGTGACCGACGAGCCGCAGCCGCCGGGCCACCTTGATGAGCAGGAGCGGGGTCGGCGGCACGGTTCGCGCCCTGCTCGCCAGCATCGCGAGGACGGCGTCGATCGTCGGGCTGATCGCACCGTCCTCCGCGAGCGCCTCGACCAGGTCGTCCGGTGTCAGCGCGAGGACCTGCGGGACGTCGGCCCGCACCGCGGCGAGGGTCGTGTCCTCGGCCGCGAGGACCAACTCGACGATCTCGTCGACGTAGCGGTCGCGGGTGGCGTCGTCGAAGCTCATGAGACTGACGAGTTGCACCGCGGCGTGCATCCGCCCCCACAGCCAGTCCCACTCCCGCCACTGCCGGCGACCGAAGGCCGCGAAGTGGTTCAGCCGGCTGCCGTAGAGGATGTCGGACTTCGGGGCACGGGGTCGGTCGGGCGGCGGGTCGAACGCTCGGCGCAGGCACGGCGGGTCGTCGCTGATCCCGAGGCGCAGGAAGTCGAACACCGGGCGGGTCGCGAGGTCCACCGGCGCGCCGCCGGCACCGTTGACGACCTCGACGCACGCCGCCGCCTGCAGCACCTGCACCTCGTCGCGCCCGGTCTCCTTCGCGAACGTCGACACCGCGTCCGAGACCAGGCTCGCCACGATGCCGGGGACGTCGAGTGACCGGAAGATCCCGTCGAGGCTCGCGGCCATCGCCGCGGGGGTGGGGATGGTCGCGCTGGTGGCGACCTCGTCCCGGATGCCGTCGCCGATGGCGGCCCGCACGGCGGACAGCTGCAGGCCGATCGTCGAGAGCGTGGAACGGAGACTGTCCGGCGCGTCGGGGTCGAGCGCCAGCGAGCGGACCAGCAGCGACACCAGCCGTTGTGCGGACGAGATCCCCCAGGTCCAGGACGTGGGCAGCGCGCTCGGGAAGGCATCGGCCACCCACACCCACGGCTGCTGCATCACCTCGGCGGGATCGATGACCACCTGCGGGTCGAGGTACGCCTCCGGCAGGGCGTCGGCGGCGACGTCGAGGGCGTCGTACACGGCGGCCGCGGCGCGCGCGGCGCGGAACAGCTCGAACCCCCCGCGGGCGAGTCCGCAGGCGACGCCGAACACCGCCGGCGGCTCGTGGGCGTCCGCCGGCCCGAGCAG
>CAXUNA010000036.1:7218-15002 GCA_964252095.1 uncultured Jatrophihabitans sp.
CGGTGTGGCCGAGCTCGTCGGCCGATGGGACGACGTAGCACAACGTCCGGGTCCACCGCGCTTCCACCGGCTGCGCGGCGATGGCGTCGAGCACCGTGCCGAACGGCGAGTTGTCGAGGATGCCGCCGTCGGCGAGGTACTCGGTGCCCGCGGACGTCCGCCAGGTCGGCCAGGTCCGGAGCTTGCGCAGCTGCCACGACTCGTGCACCGGGGAGAACGCCGCGGGGAACGAGGCGGTCGCGCGGGCGACGA
Organism: uncultured Jatrophihabitans sp.; assembly: GCA_964252095.1. Lineage (GTDB taxonomy): Bacteria > Actinomycetota > Actinomycetes > Mycobacteriales > Jatrophihabitantaceae > CAXUNA01. The sequence continues at coordinate 7,471 of CAXUNA010000036.1, forward strand.
GACCGATCTCGTCGTCGCCGTCGAGGTCGTCGACGGTCTGCGCGACGAAGCCGTGGCCGTCGTACCGGAACTGCGTCCCGACCCGGCGGAAACCGTAGCGGCGCCGGTGGTCCTGCTCGAGGAAGACCGTCCCGTTGCGGTCGGTCATCGTCCGCGGCTCGCCGCCCAGGGCGGTCGCCGTGACGGTGAGCGAGACGTCGGCGGGGGCGGCCTGCGGTGGCACGGCGGGCGGTCGGGCGGCCGCCGCGCGGCGGCGGTGGCGGGCGCCCCCGCTCTGGGGGGGGGAGTAGTCACCCTCGAGGGTGGCCGCTCACCGGCGTGAGCGAATTCCCGTTCCTCGCCGAGAAGCCCGTCGCGGTCCTGGACGTCGCGCCGCGCGCCGCCAAGGCGTCCTCCGCCTCCGCGTTCGCACTCCCCTCGGTCCGCCTCGCTGAGCCGTTCGAGGGCGCCCGCGATCTGGTCGCGGAAGTAGTCACCGTCGAGGATCGAGGTCGGGTTCTCCCGGGTGCCGAGCAGCTTCCCCTTCTCCAACGCGGGGGCGTCCATCCAGAGCTCCCGCAGCCCGGCGAGCGGAACGCCCTTGCCGATCGCGGCCGCGAGCAGGACGCCGTTCAGTCCGCCGGCGCTGGTGCCGGCGATGACGTCGACGGTGAACCGCCGCCCGGCCGCGGCCGAGACCTCGGCCCACTTCTCGAACAACCGGCGCTCGGCGGCCGTGCTGAGGTCGCCCGGGTCGCCGGCGTCGGGCGGGGCGAACCCGTTCGACGCGCGGCGCAGGGTGTCGATCTCCTGCGCCACGCCGCCCATCCAGACGGCGAGGCTGACGCCGCCGTTCATGACGAGGGCGAGGCGGTGCTCGAGGAGGTCCGGCGCCGGTGCGGTCATGGCCTCGACGATCGGCGAGGTGGGTCGTCGGCCACAACATCGCGTGCCGACCACTGCCTGTTGGGGCATGCACCCACAGCTGACTCCCACGGCTACCGTGGAGTTCGTGAGCGATCTCGTCGAACTCCCCGTCACCACCCTGCAGGGCACCCCGACCACCTTCGGCCGACTCGCCGCCGGTCGAGCCGCCCTCGTCGTCAACGTCGCGAGCAAGTGCGGGCTGACCCCGCAGTACGAGGCGCTGGAGAAACTCCACGCGGAACTCGGCCCGCGCGGGTTCACCGTCATCGGGTTCCCGTGCAACCAGTTCGCCGGTCAGGAGCCCGGAACCGCCGAGGAGATCGAGGAGTTCTGCTCCGCGACCTACGGCGTCACGTTCCCGTTGACCGCCAAGATCGATGTCAACGGCAACGATCGCGACGCCGTCTACGACCTCCTGACCTCCACCCCCGACGCCGAGGGCGAAGCGGGCGACATCCAGTGGAACTTCGAGAAGTTCCTCGTGGCGCCGTCCGGAGAGGTCGTCGGCCGGTTCCGTCCGCGCACCGAGCCGGACGACCCGACGGTGCTCGCGGCGATCGAAGCCGTCCTGCCGGCCTGAGCCTCGAACCGGTCAGCCGAGCAGCACGGCCTCGAACCGGGCGAGGGCCGCGCGGGCATAGCCGGGCCAGAACTTCACGATCAGCGGCACGGCCACCGCGCCGACCCGACCGCGGGGGAACAGGTCCCAGGTCCACGTGACCTTCGCGCCGGTCCCGGCCGTCGCGACCGCCCAGCTGCCCTCCACCCGCTCGACCAACGGCTTCAACGCTCCGGTGAAGTCCGTGATCTCGTAACGGAACACGTCCGGTCGCTGCACCGTGACGAGCCGCTCGACCATCGAGCCGCCGTCGCCGAGCCTGATCCGGCGTCGTTGCCCGGGTGTTCCCCACGGCACGATCGGCTCCGGCCCGGCGGGCTCGGCGCCGCGGACCGGTGGCAGCGGCCCGAACCACGACGCGAACAACTCCGGCAGCGGCAACGGCAGCAGCCGGTCGAACGCGTCCTCGACGGTGACGGGGTAGGTGCGCGACTGTTCGACGTGCACGGGGCGGCTCATCGCCGCAGCCTAGAGCGCAACGAGGGCGTCACACGACCCACCTACGGTCGGTCCCATGCCTGAGGTCCACGTCCGTCTGCGCTGGCCCGACGGGGTCGTGCAGCGCGTCTACAGCCCGTCGTTGGTCGTCACCGAGCGGTTCACCGAGGGCGAGGCGTACGACGCCGCCGACCTCGTCCCGCGGCTGGGCGAGGCGCTGGGCGAGGCGAGCGAACGCGTCCGGGCGGCGTACGGCTTCCCGTGCTCGCGCGCCGCGGCGTCCTGGCGACAGGTCCAGGAACGCGCGGCGGCGGGCGGCCCCGGCGACGTCGTCGTCGAGGCCTTCGAGCGCTGAGTTCAGCTGGCTGCGGGCGACGCGGTGTCCGCGGGCGCGCTCGCGGCGGTGAGGTCCAGCTGCGGCGTGACGGTGACGGTGGTGAAGTCCAGTGCCTGCTTCGGCTTGCCGCCGCCGGCCTGGTTGCTGCCGTCGTTGCCCGCCTTGACGACCTTGTCGAGGATGTCCAGGCCCGTCGTGACGTGGCCGATCACCGTGTAGCTCTGGCCGAGCTGGCTGTCCGCGGTGATGAAGAAGAACTGGCTGCCGTTGGTGTTCGCGCCACTGTTGGCCATCGCGACCGCGCCCGCCGTGTACTTCGCGGCGGTGAGGTTCTCGTCCTTGGTCGTGTAGGTCGGGCCGCCGGCGGTGGTGCCACTGGGGTCACCGCACTGGACGACGAAGATGCCGGAGTCGACCGCCCGCGGGCACCCGGTCTTGTTGTAGAAGCCCTTCTGGGCGAGGAACGCGATGCTCTGCACGTTGCAGGGGGCCGCGGCGCCGTCCATGGTCACGACGATCTTGCCGAGGTTGCTGGTGAACGTCAGCGTCCGGTTGATCGTCGGGGTGGGGCTCGGGTCGGGCGGCAGGCCGACGTCGGTGAGGTTCGTGTTGCCGGCGGCGGCGGGGGTGTAGCCGCACGGGCCGGTCGTGGCACCGGCCGCGGCCGCGCTCGTCGAGGTCGCCGGCGAGGGCGACGCGCCCGAGGCGGACGGCTTCTTGTCGCTGCCGCCGAGGCCGATCACCAGACCGACGACGACGCCGATGACGACGATCGTCGCGACGACGGTCACCCCGATCGTGGCCTTGCGGCGGCGGGCCTCGGCCTCGCGACGGCGCTCGAGCTGCTGCTGCAGGTTGCGGCGCGCGCGCTCGCGCTCCTGCTTGTTGGTCGGCACGGGCCAGGAATATACGGGGACGTCCCGTGTGACGCGGTCAGGCTCATCGCGGGCGCTCAAGTCACTGGTGGGCCGTCGGTAGGGTTGCCGTGTGCTCGTCGAGGGATTTCCGGCCCAGTACGCGGGCACCAACTGCTTCGTCGTGGCCCCCGGGCCGGGCGAGCAGTGCGTCGTCGTCGACCCGGGCGTGGGCGTCGGGCCGCAGCTCGCGGAGCTGCTCGAGCGGCACCGGCTGCACCCGGTCGCGGTGCTCCTGACCCACGGCCACCTCGACCACACGTTCTCGGTGGTGCCGGTCTGCGAGGCGACCGGGGTGGCCGCGTACGTGCACCCGTCGGACCGCGCCATGATCGCCGACCCGTGGTCGGGGCTCGGCCTGCCGCGCGACGCCCCGCTGTTCGGCGTCGAGGGGCTGACGTTCGCCGAACCCGACGACGTCCGTGACCTGAACGACGGCCAGCAGCTCGACCTCGCCGGTCTGCGCTTCACCGTCCACGATGCGCCCGGCCACACGAAGGGCAGCGTGCTGTTCGGCTTCGACACCGCCGCCACCGGCGCGGAACCGGTGGTGCTCTCCGGTGACGTGCTGTTCGCGGGCTCGATCGGCCGCACCGACCTGCCCGGTGGCTCGATGGCCGACATGCGGGCCTCGCTGCAGCACGTGGTGCTGCCGCTGCCGGACGAGACGGTGGTCCATCCGGGCCACGGGCGGTCCACGACCATGGCGCGCGAACGCGCCACCAACCCGTACCTGCAGGGACTGACGACATCGTGACCTCGCCCCAGACCGCATCGACGCCCCCCGCCCCGACCGACCCGGCCCCCACGCACCGGAACCGGCCGAAGCCGCTCTCCGGCTTCCCCGAGCTGCTGCCCGAGCACCGGATCGTCGAGCAGGGCGTCCTCGACGCCCTGCGGGCGACCTTCGAGCTGCACGGCTTCGCTTCCGTCGAGACCCGCGCCGCCGAGCCGCTCAGCCAGCTGCTGCGCAAGGGCGAGATCGACAAGGAGGTCTACGTCCTGCGACGGTTGCACGCCGAGGACGACGCGGTGGACGAGGACCAGCTCGCGCTGCACTTCGACCTGACGGTGCCGTTCGCCCGGTACGTGCTGGAGAACGCCGGCCACCTGGACTTCCCGTTCCGCCGCTACCAGATCCAGAAGGTGTGGCGGGGCGAGCGGCCGCAGGAGGGTCGCTACCGCGAGTTCACGCAGGCCGACATCGACATCGTCAGCCGCGAGACCCTCGGTTTCCACCACGACGTCGAGGTGGCCCGGGTGATGGCCGAAGCGCTCGCCGCGCTGCCGTTGCCCGGCGTGCGGCTGCAGGTCAACAACCGCAAGCTGATCGAGGGTTTCTACCGCGGGCTCGGCGCACCCGACGCCACCGCCGTCATGCGGGTGGTCGACAAGCTCGACAAGTTCCCCCGCGAGGCGATCGCGGTGCAGCTGGTCGAGGAGGCCGGGCTGACCTCGGACCAGGCCGAGCTGTGCCTGCAACTGGCGGAGATCCGCTCCACCGACACCTCGTTCGTCGAACGCGTCCGCGCCCTCGGCGTCGAGGACGAACTGCTCGAGGTGGGCCTGTCCGAACTCGCCGCGGTGGTCGAGGGCTGCGCCGGCATCCCCGGCTCGGCGGCGGGCCGGGTGCGGGTCGAGGCCGACCTGCGCATCGCGCGCGGTCTGGACTACTACACCGGCACGGTCTTCGAGACGCGGCTCGACGGCTTCGAGCGGCTCGGCTCGATCTGCTCCGGCGGGCGCTACGAGTCGCTCGCGAGTGACGGCAAGGTCAGTTACCCGGGCGTCGGGATCTCCCTGGGCGTCAGCCGGTTGCTGATCCCGCTGCTGCAGAAGGGCGTGCTCGCGGCGTCACGGTCGGTGCCGTCGGCGGTGTTCGTCGCGCTCGTCGACGACGAGTCGCGCCCGCGTTCGCAGCGGGTGGCCACCGCACTGCGCACCCGAGGGATCGCGTGCGAGGTGGCCTCGGCGCCGCAGAAGTTCGGGAAGCAGATCCGGGCCGCGGAACGGCGGGGCATCCCGTTCGTGTGGTTCCCCGGTGACGACCCGGACGATCCGCTCACCGGCGAGGTGAAGGACATCCGCACGGGTGACCAGATCCCCGCCGACGCCGCGCAGTGGACCCCGCCCGCCGAGGACCTGCGCCCGTCGATCGACTCCACCGTCGACGCCGACCCGCTCGACGCGTGAACCCCTCGCGCACCACCTGCCCTGCCCATCCTCGGACTCTGGAGACACCGTGACCTCGCCCGCCCCGTATCGCACCCACGCCGCCGGATCGCTGCGTCGCGAGAACGCCGGCGACACCGTCGTCTTGGCCGGTTGGGTGGCCCGTCGCCGTGACCACGGCGGCGTCGCGTTCATCGACCTGCGCGACTCCACCGGCGTCGCCCAGGTGGTCATCCGTGAGGAGGCGGCGCACGAGCTGCGCTCCGAGTGGTGTCTCCGCGTCACCGGCGAGGTGCGCGCGCGCCCCGAGGGCAACCAGAACGTTGCACTGAGCACCGGTGACGTCGAGGTCGTCTGCACCGAACTCGAGGTCCTCTCGACCTCGCCCGCGCTGCCGTTCCCGCTCGACGACCACCTCGAGGTCGGCGAGGAGACCCGCCTAAAGTACCGCTACCTCGACCTGCGTCGCCGCGGGCCATCGGAGGCGATCAAGCTGCGCAGCCGCATCAGCCGCGCCGCACGTGACGTCCTCTACGGCTTCGACTTCCACGAGATCGAGACGCCCACCCTGACCCGTTCCACTCCGGAGGGGGCGCGCGACTTCCTCGTGCCGGCGCGGCTGCGCCCCGGCTCCTGGTACGCGTTGCCACAGAGCCCGCAGCTGTTCAAGCAGCTGCTCATGGTCGGCGGCATGGAGCGGTACTTCCAGATCGCCCGCTGCTACCGCGACGAGGACTTCCGCGCCGACCGGCAGCCGGAGTTCACCCAGCTCGACATCGAGATGAGCTTCGTCCACGAGGACGACGTCATCGCCGTCGGTGAGGCGGTCGTCGCCGCCCTGTGGCGCGAGATCGGCTACGAGGTGCCGCTGCCGATCCCGCGGATCAGCTACGCCGAGTCGATGGCCCGCTACGGCAACGACAAGCCCGACCTGCGCTTCGGGCAGGAACTGGTCGACTGCACCGCGTACTTCGCCGAGACGCCGTTCCGGGTGTTCCAGGCCGAGTACGTCGGCGCCGTCGTCATGCCCGGTGGTGCCTCGCAGCCGCGGCGCACGCTCGACGCCTGGCAGGACTGGGCCAAGCAGCGTGGTGCGCGCGGTCTCGCGTACGTGCTGGTCGGCGAGGACGGGACGCTGTCCGGGCCGGTGGCGAAGAACCTGTCCGAGTCCGAGCGCGCGGGGATCGCCGCGCACGTCGGCGCCGCCCCCGGCGACTGCGTGTTCTTCGGCGCCGGCGCCACCACCTCCACGCGGGCGCTGCTCGGCGCCGTCCGGCTCGAGGTCGGCAGGCGCTGCGAGCTGATCGACGAGTCGGCGTGGGCGTTCACCTGGGTGGTCGACGCCCCGCTGTTCGAACCCGCGGGTGACGCCCGGGCCGCCGGTGACGTCGCGGTCGGGTCGGGCGCCTGGACGGCCGTGCACCACGCGTTCACCTCGCCCAAGCCCGAGTGGATCGACTCGTTCGACGCGAACCCCGGCGAGGCCCTGGCCTACGCGTACGACATCGTGTGCAACGGCAACGAGATCGGCGGTGGGTCGATCCGTATCCACTCCGAGTCGGTGCAGAAGCGGGTCTTCGCGATCATGGGGCTGTCCGAGGAGGAGGCCCAGGCCAAGTTCGGGTTCCTGCTCGACGCCCTGAAGTACGGCGCACCGCCGCACGGTGGCATCGCCTTCGGGTGGGACCGGGTGGCCATGCTGCTGCACGGCGACACCTCGATCCGCGAGGTCATCGCCTTCCCGAAGTCCGGTGGCGGGTACGACCCGCTCACGGCCGCGCCCGCGCCCATCACGTCCGAGCAGCGCGCCGAGGCCGGGATCGACTTCGAGCCCGAGCCCGACGAGGGAGAGTCACCCCCCACCGCGCCGGGCGGCGTACAGCCGAGCAACTGACGATGCGGTGCGTGGTGGTCGCGGCGGCGGTCCTCGCCGCGGCAGCGCTGGCCGGCTGCACGAACGGGTCGTCCGGCCAGGGCGACGGGACGACGGTCGCGGCGTCGAGCGGCCCGGTCGGCTCGGGGTCGGCGTCGTCGGGCACGGTCACCCCGGTGCCGTCGACGTCCCCGACGTCGGGCAGCGCGGCCGGGTCCACGGCGTCGTCGGGCTCACCCACCGCCACGGCGTCGGTCGCCCAACCACCCGATC
>CAXUNA010000037.1:0-213 GCA_964252095.1 uncultured Jatrophihabitans sp.
GGGTGCGATCGGTGATGAGCAGCTGGACCGCGATCGGGACCTGATCGGCTCGCGCTTGACCGGTGAGGTGTTCCACGAGGGTGTCGGCCATGACCTGCCCGCGGCTGCGTTCGTCGCCGCCGGCCTTGGTGGTGGTGGCGGCGTGTTCGAGGGCGGCGCGGCAGGCGACCAGTTGCGGCAGCGGCAGCAACGCCGACAGCCAGCCCATGGTCT
>CAXUNA010000037.1:223-14714 GCA_964252095.1 uncultured Jatrophihabitans sp.
GCCGGGCAGGGACGGCGCGAGCTCGGTGTCGACCCGGCGGCGGTCCTCCGGCGGCAACGGCGCGACGATCTGCGCGACGGTGACCGCGCGGCGTTCCGACAACTCGCCGGTGGCCAGCAGCGCGAACGTCTCCGGGGTGTCGACCGGGGCGGTGCACGCCCAGGTGACGAACCGTTGCGCCTGCCAGGGGCTGATCCGCCGGGCCAGGGCGACGTCGGCGACCAGCTGCCGTTCGACCTCCTCGCGCCGGCGCCGCTTCCCGACCCCCGGCCGAGCCACGGTGGCGATCTCCACCTCGATCGCGGCCCGCCGCTCCGCCGCCAGCGCCGCGACCTCGGCGGCTTGCTCGGCGGCGATGACCGACCGCTGTTGCTCCAACGCCCGGATCCGCGCGAGGCGGTCGACGGTGGATGCGGTCATGTGTTCGATTATACCCGTCGAGGCCGGAAAGTCCATGATTCGCCGCTGATTTTCGTCTCCTGCCGCGCTGGGGTCGGAGGTCGAGAGAACAACGAGGAGGGGTTCCCCGGCTGCGGGGGTGGTGCCGTTGACCAGCCCGTCCCTCGCGGTCGACTCACGTCCCGCTCACTGCTCGCCTGGGTGTGGTCGCCTCCGGCCACGGTGGTTTCCGATCCACTGCGGTCAGGTGTCGAGAGAAGAACCGAGGAGCGTCCCCCGGCTGCGGGGGTGGTGCCGGCGACCGACCCCCCTGCCTCCCGCCCCGCCGGTTGCGGGCGGATGGTTTCGTGGTGGGCGTGGGCAGCGGGGACTCGGAGACCGGCGTCGTGGGCGATGAGTTCGCGCGAGCCGCAACCGAGTGGCTGATGCGGGCGATGACCGCACCGCCCACGGACGTCTCGTTGTACCGCGGGCTCGCCGGATCGGTCCTCGCGCTGCGCGAGGCCGCCGAGCACTTCGACGACTCCCGCTACGGCCGGGCCGCCGACCGCGCCGCCGACGTCCTGACCGAGGCGGTCGACCAGCTCACCGACTCCTCCCTCTACTTCGGCCTCACCGGAATCGCCGTCGCCCTGCACGCCATGGGACGGGACGACGCCGCGGCGCGGGCCCTCACCCGCGTCCGGGAGGGCTTCGACGGGCGGCGTTGGAACGAGATGTTCGAGCTGTTCGCGGGCAATGCGGGTACCGGCCTGGGGGCACTGGCCGTCGGTGACCTCGAGCTCGCCGTCACCGCGGTGACGCCCTACCTGGACACGGCCGACCGCACGGAGCACGGGGTGAACTGGGCCGTGCGTCCGTCGCCGCCGCGCTCGCATCACCTCGCACACGGCACGCTCGGGATCGTCCACGCCCTGGCCGCGGTGGGGCAGGCTTCCGGCCGCGACGACCTGGTCGACCTGGCACGAACCGGAGCCGCCGACGTCGTCGGTCGCAACACCGCCGGGCCGAACGGGTTCCTCGTCCCGCACTCGGATCCGCCGCACCGCCCCGATGTCGTCGAGCGGTACAGCTACGGCTGGTGCAACGGTCCCGCGGGCGACGCGCAGGTCTTCCGGCTGCTCGGACAGGCCACCGGCGATCCGGAGTGGGACGCCCTGGGCGATCGCTGCTGGCGCACCGTGACGGGATCCGGCCTGCCCCGTCGGCGGCGCCCCGGGTTCTGGGACAACAACGGACGCTGCTGCGGCACGGCCGGCGTGCTGGCCCTCGCGTGCGACCGCATCGTCGAGCGCGGCGACGATCCCGCCTTCGCCGCCGTCCTCGCGGGCGACCTCGTCCGTCGCGCGATCGTCGATGACGACGGCGTCCGGTGGTCGAACGACGAGCACCGACGGACGCCGAGCGCCCTGCCGCCGGAGCCCGGCTGGGCGATGGGCAACGCCGGGATCATCAGGGAACTGCTGCGGTTCCGGCGGATCCTGGCCGGCCGCGACCCGCGGTACGCGGTGTCGTGGCCGGACCATCCCGCCACGGATGTCCCGGGATCAACCGCGACGTAGCGTCGACGCCGCGCGCGTCGCCGCCGCCGTCAGCGCCCGCAGGTCCTGGGTCACGAGCTGCCCCTCGGCGACGATCGCGCGCCCGCCGACCACCAACCGGTCGAGCGTCGGCCGGCCGAACACCAGCGCGCACAACGGATCCTCGATGCCCGCGCCCACGACGTCGTCCACCCGCCACACCGCGAGGTCGGCCACCTTGCCGACCTCGACCGAGCCGATCTCGTCGGAGCGACCGAGACACCGCGCCCCACCGATCGTTGCCATCTGCAACGACTGCCGGGCCGTCAGTGCCAGTGAGCCGGAACGGAACCGTGCCGCGAGCAGGGCCTGGTGCAGTTCGTCGGCGAGGCTGCCCGACTCGTTGGACGCCGCGCCGTCGACGCCCAGCCCGACCGGCACCCCGGCGGCGAGCAGTTCCGGCACCGGCGCGATACCCGAGCCCAGCCGGGCGTTGGAGGTGGGGCAGTGCGCGACCCCGGTGCCGGTGGCGGCGAACCGGCCGATCGCGGCTGCGGAGAGGTGGACGCAGTGGGCGAGCCAGACGTCGGGGCCGAGCCAGCCGAGGTCCTCCGCGTACTGGACCGGCGTCCGCCCGAACTTCTCCAGGCAGAACGCCTCCTCGTCCTCGGTCTCGGCCAGGTGCGTGTGCAGGCGTACGCCCTTCTCGCGGGCGAGCGCGGCGCTGTCGCGCAGCAGTTCGCCGGTGACCGAGAACGGGGAGCACGGCGCGAGGGCGATGCGCAGCATCGAGTCGAACGACGCGTCGTGCCAGCGGTCCACGGCGTCGGCGCTCGCGGCGAGGATGTCGTCGTGCCGCTCGACCACGTCGTCGGGCGGCAGACCCCCGTCGGACTCGCCGAGGTTCATCGAACCGCGGGTGGGGTGGAAGCGGATGCCGACGGCCCGGGCCGCGGTGATCTCGGCCTCGAGCAGATCGCCCGCGCCGCGCGGGAAGACGTAGTGGTGGTCGGTACTGGTACTGCAGCCGGTCAGGGCGAGCCAGGCCAGGTTCGCCGCGGCCGAGGCGTGGACGACGTCCGCGTCGATGCGAGCCCACACCGGGTAGAGCGTGGTCAGCCAGCCGAACAAGGTGTCGTCGGTGGCGTAGCCGCGGGTGACCCACTGGTAGAGGTGCTGGTGGGTGTTGACGAGACCGGGCGTCACCAGGCAACCGCGCGTGTCCACGCGCTCCGCACCCGCGTGGTCGTCCGGCACCGGACCGTTGCCCACCGCCACGATCCGGCCGCCGTCGACGACCACGTAGCCCTCGGGATGTTCGCCGCCGGCGGGATCGACGGTCGCGACGTACCCGCCGACGAGGACGGTGGACATCGGCCCTACGAACCGCGGTAGGTCGAGTACGCGAACGGGCTCAGCAGCAGCGGGACGTGCAGGTGCAGCCACGGCTCGGTCACCCGGAACGTCACGGCGACCTCCGGGTAGAACGTCGGGACGTCGAAGTAGTCCTCGGTCGCGAAGCTGATCCGGTAGATCCCGGGTTCGAGATCGGCGGCGAGGTCGGGGATGCGGCCGTCGTCGTCGGTCTGCCGCAGCGCGATCACGGAATCGTCGACCGCGAACAGCGTCACCCACAGCCCGACGGCGGGGCGCCCGGTGGTGGCGTCGAGGACGTGGGTGGAGACGCTCACGGGGTTCCTCCGAAGGTCTTGGCGAGCCGGAGTCGCACGATCTGCCGCAGCTGCTCGCGGACCTCGATCTGTTCGGTGTCGGCGTCGTGCTGGAGCCGGGCGTCGAGTGCCTCGAGCACCTGGCCCGGGGACTTGCCCGTGGCACAGATCAGGAACACCCAGCCGAACCTGTCCTCGTAGGCCACGTTGCCGTCCCGGAGCCGGCTCGTGACGTCGTCGTCGGTGGTCGCGGCCGCGGCCTGCTCGGAGCGCGACCAGCGCGACTCCACGTCGTCTCCGGCGGCCCGCTGACCGATCCGCGGGTGCGCGGCGAGGGCCTCGAGGACGTCGTCCCAGGTGAGCGTCGTGAGCGCGGCGTCGGAGGCCCGGTCGAGCGCGTCGAGGTCGCCGTAGGGCCGCCGGGCGACCAGCAGCGACTGCCACTGCGTGCTCGCGCAGGACGGTGCCAGCGCGGCTGCGGCGTCAGCGGGCGGCGCGCCGTCGAACCCGGTGACGGTCGTGACGGACACGGACGACCTCCTCTCGGGCGGAACGGGTGACGCTAGGGCGTCCCTGTTTCACACACGTTGCCACGGGGAGCGTGGCAGAGTGCCGTACGTGAAGGTGTTGCGGGCGCGTCGCGTCGTCACCCCGGAGGGGGAACGCCCGGCGGACGTCGTGGTCGACGGCGAGCGGATCGCGGCCGTGGTCGGGTACGGCACGGCCGCGGGCGAGGTCACGGCGCTCACGGACGACCAGGTGCTGCTGCCGGGCCTCGTCGACAGCCACGTCCACGTCAACGAGCCCGGCCGCACCGAGTGGGAGGGTTTCGTCACGGCGACGGCCGCTGCCGCGGCGGGCGGGGTCACCACCATCGCCGACATGCCGCTCAACAGCATCCCGGCCACGGTCGACGTCGACGCGCTGGAGGTGAAACGTCAAGCGGCAGCGGGAAAACTCGCGGTCGACGTCGCCTTCTGGGGTGGCGCGATCCCGGGCAACGCCGCCGAGCTTCGACGGTTGCACGAGGCGGGCGTCGTCGGGTTCAAGTGCTTCCTGCTGCCCAGCGGCGTCCCCGAGTTCCCACCGCTGTCGCCCACGGAACTCGAGACGGCGATGACCGAGATCGCCGCGTTCGACGGCCTGCTCATCGCCCACGCCGAGGACGAGGACGTGATCGAGGCGGCGCCGGCACCGCACGGCCGCCGGTACGCGGACTACGTCGTGTCGCGTCCCCCGGCCGCCGAGACCACCGCCGTCGGGACGCTCCTCGCGGCCGCCCGCCGCACGGGGTGCCGCGTGCACGTCGTGCACCTGTCCAGCCGGGAGTCGTTGCCGATCGTGGCGGCGGCGAAGGCCGACGGCGTGCGGCTCACCGTCGAGACCTGCCCGCACTACCTCACGCTGTCGGCCGAGACGGTCCCGGACGGTGCGACGCAGTTCAAGTGCTGTCCGCCGATCCGCGACGAGGCCAACCGGGACGCGCTGTGGCAGGGCCTAGCGGACGGCGTGATCGACCTCGTGGTGTCGGACCACTCACCGTGCACGAAGGAGGCCAAACGGTTGGACGTCGGCGACTTCGGGCTCGCGTGGGGTGGAATCGCGTCGGTGCAACTGGGGCTGCCGGCGATGTGGACCGCGGCCCGCGGTCGGGGCGTCTCGCTCGCCGACCTCGTGCGGTGGATGGCCACGGCCCCGGCCGGGCTCATCGGGTTGACCGACCGTGGTGCGATCGCCGAGGGGAACCGCGCCGACTTCTGCGTGTTCTCCCCCGGGGAGACCTTCGTGGTCGATCCGGCCGAGCTCCGGCACCGCAACCCGATCAGCCCGTACGCCGGCCGCACCCTCCACGGGGTGGTCGACCAGACGTGGTTGCACGGTGCACCGGTCGCCGACGACGAGCGGCGCGGGCGGATGCTCGCGCGGGCGGTGAGGGCATGACCGACCGCCCGGTGCCACGGGCCAACTACGAGCGGGATTGGCGAGCGTTCCCCGACGTCGCGAGCCGCGCCCTGGGCGGTTCGGTGATGTGGTGCAACGACGAGTCGTTCGCCGACGTGCACGCGCTCATCGACCCCCGGCCCGCCGTCCACGACGCCGCGGCGTTCGGCGCACGCGGCAAGATCTACGACGGCTGGGAGACCCGCCGACGCCGCGAACCGGGGGACGACGTCGCCCTCGTGCGTCTCGCCGCCCCGACCCTGGTCCGCGGCGTCAACGTCGACACGTCGTTCTTCCGCGGCAACTACCCGCCGCAGGCCTCGATCGAGGTGACGGCGGTGCTCGGGTACCCCGGCGTCGATGCGCTCGCGAAGGCGGAGTGGACCACCGTCGTCGACCACGCCGACCTCGAGGGCAACTCGTTCAACGTGCTGCCGGTCGACGGTGACCCGGTGCTCGCGACCCACGCGCGGCTGGTGATCCACCCCGACGGCGGGGTGGCCCGGTTCCGGGTCTACGGCGAGGTGGTGCCCGACCCGTCCCACCTCGGTGGCCGGATCGACCTCGCCTCGACGATGCACGGCGGGCGGGTCCTCGCCTGCAGCAACCTGTTCTACAGCTCGCCCGCGAACGTGCTGTCGCCCGGCACCGCCACCGTGATGTCCGACGGCTGGGAGACGTCGCGGCGACGCGACGACGGCAACGACTGGCTGACGGTGTCGCTCGGCGCGCCCGGGAAGGTGCGCGAGATCGTCGTCGACACCTCGCGTTTCGTCCACAACGCCCCCGGGTGGGCGACGCTCACCGACGCGGACACCGGCGCCGAACTGTTGCCCCGTACACCGTTGATCCCGGACGCCGAACAGCACTTCAGCGTGCGGCACGACGACGTCGTCTCGGCCGTCCGGCTCGACATCCACCCGGACGGCGGCCTCAGCCGGCTGCGCGTCCTCGGTGAGGTGGCCGACGACGTCCGTCCCCGACTCGCGGCGCGGTGGCTGGATCTGCTGCCGTCCGACCAGAGAGCTCTCGTCGATCCCGGAGGTTTCTTCGCATGAGTGTCACCACGCCCGACGGGGTCGAGGTCTTCGGCCCCGAGATCGACCGCGAGGACGAGGTCCTCACCGTCGACGCGCTGGCCTTCGTCGCCGCGCTGCACCGACGGTTCAAGGCCACCCGCGACGAGCTGCTCGCCGCCCGCGCCACGCGCCGGGACGAGATCGCCCGTACCGGCACCCTCGCCCCGTTGCCAGAGACGGCCGGGATCCGCGAGGGGGACTGGCAGGTCGCGCCGGCGCCGGCCGATCTCACCGACCGTCGCTGTGAGATCACCGGGCCGACCGAACGCAAGATGATGATCAACGCGTTGAACTCCGGTGCCCGGGTGTGGCTCGCCGACCTCGAGGACGCCAACACCCCGCACTGGCGCAACGTCGTGTCCGGCCAGGTGAACCTGGCCGACGCGATCCGACGTACGGCGTCGTTCACCAACCCCGACGGCCGCGAGTACACCCTGCGCACGGACGCCCCGCTGGCGACGATCGTCGTGCGGCCGCGCGGGTGGCACCTGCCGGAGAAGCACGTCAGGGTCGACGGCGAGGAGACGGTCGGCGCACTCGTCGACTTCGGGCTCTACTTCTTCCACAACGCGGCCGAGCTGCTGGAGCGCGGCAGCGGGCCGTACTTCTACCTGCCGAAGATGGAGAGCCACCGCGAGGCGCGGTTGTGGAACGACGTCTTCACCTTCGCCGAGTCCGAGCTCGGTGTTGCACACGGCACCGTTCGCGCGACCGTGCTCATCGAGACCATACCGGCGGCGTTCGAGATGGCCGAGATCCTCTACGAGCTGCGGGACCACGCGTCGGGCCTCAACGCCGGCCGCTGGGACTACCTGTTCAGCATCATCAAGTACTTCCGCGACGCCGGGCCCGCGTTCGTGCTGCCCGACCGCGGTGCGGTGACGATGACCGCCCCGTTCATGCACGCCTACACCGAGGCGCTGGTCAAGACCTGCCACGACCACGGCGCGTTCGCCATGGGTGGCATGGCCGCGTTCATCCCGTCCCGTCGTGACCCCGAGGTCAACGCGGCGGCGTTCGACAAGGTGCGCGCGGACAAGGAACGTGAGGCGCGCGCAGGCTTCGACGGTTCGTGGGTCGCCCACCCCGGCATGGTCGAGGTCTGTACGGAGGTGTTCGACGCCGCGCTCGGCGAACGGCCGAACCAGCTCGACCGGCGGCGTGACGACGTCACCGTCGACCCCGCGGCGTTCGTCGATCTGGCCGGGACCGACGGCGCGATCACGTCGGACGGGCTCGCCGCGGACGTCACGGTGGGCATCCGGTACATCGCGGCGTGGCTGTCCGGCAACGGCGCCGCGGGGATCGACAACCTCATGGAGGACGCCGCCACCGCGGAGATCTCCCGCTCGCAGGTCTGGCAGTGGGTGCACGGCGACGCCGTGACGGCCGACAACGACGAGCAGGTCACGGCCTGGCGGGTACAGGCGTTGGTCTCCGACGTGCTGGCCCGCTTCCCCGACCTGCCGTTGATCGACCGCGCCGCCGAGCTGTTCGTCCGGGTCGCGCTCGACGACGACTTCGCGCCGTTCCTCACCCTGCCCGCGTACGACCTCATCGACTAGCTCCGTGTCCACCGACGACGTCCTCGCGGCCCTCGACGCCGCGCTGGCGGCCGACGACGCCGACCGGATGGCGCGGTACCCCGGCCCGCCGGCCGGGCGACAACCGTTGCACACGGTGTACGTCCCGGCCGACCAGGTCACGCCGTCCGTCGTCACGCAGTGGGGAGAGGCGGCGCTCGCTGCGCTGGCCGGGCACGGACCGTTGCCCGGTGGCCTCGAGCAGCACACCGATCTCGTGGTCGCGAAGTTGCAGCGGGAACCGATCGAGGACCTGCGCGTCGACCTCGAGGACGGGTACGGCCTGCGTGACGAGGCCGAGGAGGACGCCCACACCGCAGCGGCGGGCACGGCCGTCGCCGCCCTGGTCGCGGCCGGCACCGCCCCACCCTTACTCGGGGGGCGGGTGAAGTCCCAGGAGCCCGCGCCCCCCCGCCCTTCCCTGCGCAGCCTCGAGCTTTTCCTCCGGACCGCGGCGCCGGCGGGGGAGTTGCCGGCCGGTTTCCGCATCACGCTGCCGAAGGTGACCTCGGTGGCGCAGGTGTCGGCGTTCGTCACGGCGTCGGCCGCGGTGGCGTCGTCGCTCGGCCTGCCGCCCCCGCCGTTCGAGATCCAGGTGGAGACGCCGCAGGCGGTCCTCGGCGCCGACGGCCGCGCGCTGGTGGCGCCGATGCTGCACGCCTCGGCCGGGCGCTGCGTCGGGCTGCACTACGGGACGTACGACTACAGCGCGTCGCTCGGCGTCGGTGCGCCGTACCAGGCGATGGACCACGCGGTGGCCGACCACGCGACGTCGGTGATGCAGCTGGCCGCGGCCGGGACGGGCGTCCCCGTCTCCCACGGTTCGACCAACGTGCTGCCGGTCGGCACGACCGACCAGGTGCGCGCGGCGTGGGAGCTGCACGCGCGGCTGGTCCGTCGTGCGTTGGAACGGGGGATCTACCAGGGCTGGGACCTGCACCCGGCGCAGCTGCCGACCCGGTACGCCGCCACCATCGCGTTCTACCGCGACTCGTTCGCCGCCGTGGCGAACCGGCTCGCGGCGTACCTCGGCAAGGCGGCCTCGGGGCTGCTCGACGAGCCGGCGACGGCGGCGGCGATGGCGGGCTTCCTGTGCCGCGCGCTCGACGCCGGGGCGGTCACGGCCGACGAGGTCGTCGGGGCGACAGGTGTACCCGTCACGGAGCTGCTGGTCCTCGCCCGCCGTTCCACAGGTGGCGGACAGCTCGCTCACGGCGGGTGACACAGCGCGAACGTCACCGTGATGGGATGCTGGCAAGCGTGACCGAGACCCGCCGTCCCGCGACCCAGGACGACGAGCCCGGGCGGCTGGACGGCGTCAAGGCGTGGTTCGGCCGGGTGGGTGACGCGTTGGAGCGCGGCCGTGACCGGCTGCGCAACCAGGTCGCGAGGCTGCCCGGCGGCCTGCTGACCTGGAAGATCTTCATCGCGGTGCTCGGCCTCGCGATCATCGCGGTCGGCATCCTGCTGCTGCCGTTGCCCGGACCCGGCTGGCTGGTCATCTTCGTCGGCCTGGGCCTCTGGGGCACCGAGTTCGACTGGGCCAAGCGGCTGCTGCGGTTCGCGCGCCGACAGGTCGGGGCCTGGACGAACTGGGTGCAGCGGCAGTCGCGGCCGGTGCAGGGGCTCGTCGGCCTCGGTGGCCTGATCTTCCTCGCCGCCGTGCTGTACGGGACGTACTGGCTGTACACCAACTACCTGTCCTGACTCAGCCGGTCCGATCGGCCATGTCGTCGAACACCAGGGCGGCTCCGACGTGGGACAGGTCGTCGGTGCCGGCGGCCTTCGCCAGTCCACGCAGCGTGTGCGGCAGCCCACGCCCGCCGGCGAGATCGAGCACGCGGGCGTCGGCGAACGGTCGGACGTCGGCCCACACCGCCTGCACCTCGCGCAGGAAGATGTCCGCGCCGAGTGGGCCGATGCCCGTGAACCCCTCGATCGCCTCGCGCAGTGCCGTGACGTCGCCGCCCGCCTCGGCGTGCAGCCGGCGCAGGTCGCCGCGGTACCGGTCCCGGGCCTCGTCGGCGAGCTGTCCGAGCTGCCGGGCCGTCTGGACCTTGCGCAGGTACTTCGTGTCCGAGAGCACCTGCCACCGGGCGTCCTGCCCGGCGTCGGCCAGCCGCTTCGCGGTGGTGAACCCCGCCGGCCCGAACGCTGTCGCCGTGCGCAGCCCGAGCCGGGCGTCGATGTTGGCCGACAGCAGCGAGGTGAGCACCAGCAGCCGGAACAGCGGTGACGGGGTGTCGGCGAGCCGGATGCCCGCGGACCGGGCGAACGTCTCGGGGTGCGCGTCGAGCAGGTCCTGCAGCTTGCGCGTGGCACTCATGTCGAAGGCCTACCCGCGCCAGCTCCCGCCGCACGGGGCCTGTAGGCTCATCCTCCGGCCCGGGCGATTAGCTCAGTGGTAGAGCACTGCCTTCACACGGCAGGGGTCACTGGTTCGAACCCAGTATCGCCCACAGCGCTACAGCCCTCATAATCCGGGGGCTTTAGCAAACCGGTCTCCGGTCACGACTCGTCGCAATCGCAATGGGGAACCGATAGGGCACGGGCGGCCTGACTGTCGGTCTGCCGCTTCGGTAGAGCGCCTCGCAGGCGCGGCAGCGTCGGCTGGTTGCCCCATTGCAGACCCGGACCATGACGTTCGACCAGGGTGAGTTCACCGCCAGGTGTTGACGGCGGGCGGGCCGGTACTACGGCGACACCTGGAACGACCCCGCCACCGTTCTCCCGTAGCCGGTCAGGACCCGATGGCCTTCTGGTTCTTCGCGAACTGAGTGAGGCTGCGGGCGTAAGCGACTCGCCCCATCGCGTCCTGCGCCACGCCGTACCCGGCAGGCAGGTTCGTCGTGTGAACCAGCCCCGGCCCCTGTACTGACACCTGAACCCAACCCACGTACCGCGTGTTCTTCGTGAACAGGAAGATCAGCCCGAGCAGGCACACGACCAGCAGCAGCACCCCGACGATGATCGCCCACGCTGGGGTGTAGCTCTCCTCGCGGGACTGGTCGGTGACGTTCCAGAACACCGTGTCGATCGGCGCCGGCCCTGACGGGGTGTGGACCGTGGTGGCGGTGCAGGTGATGTCGCCGATCTGCACCAGTACCGGTGCGGGTTCACCGAACGGCACCAGCGCGGGTGCCGGGGGTTCGTGAGTCACACCGCGCAGTATCAGACACAACGCACAGAGCCGCCAGCCCTCGCCGGGCTGGCGGCTTTTCGTGCGTCCCGGGGCAACCCGCAGATGGGGCAGATCGTGGGGCAAACTCCCGACAACCCCTGACACTCACCGCCGCCGCCTGACAACCACACCCCCCGGAACACGGGGGACACCGTCCCGCCCGTGGTTACCGGTTGTAGGTGTTGACGTCCCCGATTGCCTTCGCACCGCAGGGGTCACTGGTTCGCGCCCAGTATCGCCCACCAATGCACGACCCCGGAAATTCTGGGGGTAAAAATCACCTGAGACGTCGATGCGCTGTCGACGTGCGATCCACATGCGATCGTGAGCGATACGAGAGGCTTAGAAGCCCCGCGTGACCACCATCCATCGTGACCTGGCCCCGTTCGAGACCGCCCAGCTCGAATGGTTCTGAGTCCGCTTCTCTGGGCTGGAAGGCTTCGAGGGGCTGCCTTCGGCGGTGCCGCGCTGGAGTTCCTTGTCGCCCCGGTGCCGCCGGAGTGCCCCTCGCGGTGCGGTCAACCCGCCGGGCATGCCTGCGACGGCATTGTGTACGACGACGTACACCTTCGAACCATGAGCGACAGGTTTCAACTCGGTATCGGTGTGCCAGGAGAAGCGCTACAGCGTCGCCACGGCATCGAGATGTTGATGCCGTTCGTGATCACCTGCACCGACCACATTGACGTGCGAACCGACCGGGCAGGGGAGTACCGCGCCGCGGTTCTTGAGGCCGCGGCGCAGCTTCGTGAGATCGTCGGAGAAAGACAGCGGCAGTCATGGACCAGCTCGCGCCCTTGGTACCGGACTGCCTGGCACGGTGCACAGACGACCCGCCGGACCTCACACCCAGCTTGGTCGGCTCAGCTGGACGGAGCCGCCATCTAAATGCACAAGACCCACACCTGGGTCGTCGCTGTCGAGGCAACCGAGCGCGAGCAGCCGTTCGCCGGGCGGATCGACCAGCTCGACCGAGTCCGCGTGTACCAGGGCTCGGTGAATCGTTGGCCGATCACTGTGATGCCGATGTGCCGCGAGGACCACGGCATATCTCGCCGCACTGCCGTCAGTCGCCGCGGCAACGTTGAACGCCGCGAACGAGCTAGACCGCCCCAACTGACCAACAGGTAGGTCAACCTACCCAGCGCGAACTGCGTCCCGCTGAGTTCGTTAGGCGACGGACGCGAGCGGGGCACGCGTCGCGGTGAATTCGGTCGGTTGGTGTTGCGCAGCGAGGCGAGCGCATGCACGATCACGCCCGTGGCTGACGAAATTCAACGTGAAGACATCCGGACCGCACGTGATCTGATGACGACCAAGTTCGGTGGCAAGCGGGAACTCGCTCGACTCGAGTCGCATGTAGCCCACGATGAGCGCGTTCTCCGCATGGCAACGGGCCACTACGGCAAGGGCCTTGGACTGCTCGTTGTCACCGACCGGCGCTTGTTGTTCTTCATCGATGGAGTTATGAACAAGCAGACCGAAGACTTCGCCTATACGAACATCAACTCGATCGCCTGGCAGTCGGGGATGACGCAAGGCACCGTCGTCGTGTCCAGCGGCGGTACCCGCGCTGAGATCAAGAACGTGAACAAACAGGACGGCAAACTGCTCGTTGATCAAGCCCGCGACGTGCTGACCTGGACTCAGCAGCAGCGGCAAGCGCCAGCGCCAATCGCACAACCCGTTGCGGCTCCTTCGGCCGTGACCGACCACACCGCGCAGTTGGTCCAGGCCGCCGAACTTCATCGGTCTGGCGTCCTAAGCGACGCCGCATTCGCTGCCCTCAAGGCGAAAATCCTAGCTTCGTGATCGCGTATGTCCAAGTGCATCCCACAACTCAGCGGGCGTCCGCTTCGATACGCCGTCCGCTCGCCTCCACCGCGGCGCTGCTCGCCGCCCTGTCGCTGGCTGGCTGCAGCAGTTCAGTTACGCCGCCGAGGACTACTGCGTCGGCGACTGCTAGCCCGACCGTGAGCGCGGTAACCGATGCCGCCGGTCTCGCCAAAGAAGACGGCGCCTCAGACCAGACGGCCGTCTACCAGAAGGTGCTCGCGAAGTTCGCCGCCCACTGCCAGGAAGGCACACTGATCGCCTTTTCGGTCGACACGGATACGACGGTCCTGCAGCAACAGGGTCGTAAGATCACGCGCCTACAACTCATGAACGACGTCGAACCTCTCTTGCCTGCAGCGTCAGGGCTGAATTGCACGTCCGAGCTGCTGGACTACCAGTCGGCTATCTCGTCTGGTCTGAGCACCCCGAGCACGCCGGCGACACTGCCGCTTGAGACGGCTTCTCCGTGATAACGCGCTAACCTGCCTCACTCGACCGACCACGGCACCGTCCGGTTCGCGGCGTCAAGGATGCGCTGCCCTCGCGGCAGCTGGGTCGGCGTAGTTCCGGCACCGAACCCGGTAGAGATCTACTTCTTCGGGTGAACCGTCGCAAGTCCACCCGTATCGCCGACTGGCCCGTCAACCTGCCCGCCAGGATTGCCCGGACTAGATCTCAGGTTTCGACGTGTCGCAGGATCTGATCAGATCCTGCGCCACGTCGAACCCATCATCGCCCACCCCACACGACCCCGCCGCCACGCGGCGCGCAGCACCGAGGCCGGGAGCTGTCGTCGCCGCGATTTCATCCACCCCGGCACCGCCGTTCACGCGTTCACAACAGCGCAGGGATTGAGTGGTTTCGTGACCGCTCCCAGTCGTCAGCGTCCCGGTTCCGGCCACTCCGGGCACGGCCACCGGCGGCGGATCCGGCGCTGGATCCGCACCACCCCGACCGGTGAGGTGGTGGCCACGCTCGTCGTCCTGGTGGTCGTCGGAGCGGTGGTGCTCGGCACCATCCTCTTCCTCACCCACTGACCGGCGCGTCAGTCCGTGGGGACGGCCGTGCCGTAGATCGCCGGCCACCACACCGCGAGCAGCACGTCGGTGACGTGGTCGACGGCGAGGCCCGGCCGGCCGCCGGCGAACGTTGCAGCCAGCACCCGTTCGTTCATGAGGTTCAGGGCGACGGCGAGTTCGGGCGCGGGCAGCCCGGCCGGGGCGGCGCCGCGATCGCGCTCGGCCTCGATCAGCGCCGCGGTGTCGGCCACCCACCGCTCCAT
>CAXUNA010000038.1:0-14498 GCA_964252095.1 uncultured Jatrophihabitans sp.
GGCGAACGTCGGCAGGATGCGCTGCCGCTCGGCGGGATCGGTGACCTCGGTGCCGGTGGCGGCGAGATCGGCGACCGGCCCGTTCTTGAGGTGGAAGGTGAAGTGCGGCTCGGCGACCAGGTTGGTCAACCAGTCCCGACGCCGGGGGAACGGCCAGCCGCTGAGGTAGATCTCGTCGTCGAACCGGTAGAACCAGGTCTCGATGCGGCGGGGCGACCCGGACTTCCGACCGGTCGTCGTGATGTCGACCGTGCGCTGGGCCGCCGGTGACGACGCGTCGATCGCGAGCGCGGCCCGGACGTCGTCGCGCATCAGGCGGCGCGGGCCTCGGGGGTGCGGACCACCCCGCCGGTGGCGGTGGAACGGCCGAGGCCGAGCGGCAGCACGCCGTCGACCTCGCCGCGCGCGGTGTGGCGGCGGGTGGCGGCTACCCGGATGAGCGCGCGATCCGGCTGCACCGGCTTCATCGCGTCGCGCACCATGGCGAGCAGGTCGGCGAGGCTGATGCCGAGGGCCTCGCACAGCGCGGCGAGCACCTCGGACGAGATCTCCTTGCGGCCGCGTTCGACCTCGGACAGGTACGCGAGCGAGAGCGCCGCAGTGGCCGCGACGTCGGCCAACGTGCGGCCCTGGTCGTGCCGCAACCGGCGCAGCTGCTCCCCGAGCACGTCGCGCAGCAGCCGCGGCCGCACGGGACCCACACCGACGAGATGCGTCACGCCCATGGCGATCACGCTACCGGCAGAAGCTCCTCCGCGCGGTGCGGAACCCGCCCTAGCGTCGCTGTCATGGATGCGACCACACCTGCTCTGCGCACCGCCTCGAGCCTCGCCAGCCTCGACGACCGGGTCTCCGACCAGCTGCTGCGCGACCGCATCGTCGTGCTCGGCCAGGCGGTCGACGACGAGGTGGCGAACCGGCTGTGCGCGCAGCTGCTCTGGCTCGCCGCCGACGACCCCACCCGCGACGTCGCGCTCTACATCAACTCGCCCGGCGGCGCCGTGTACTCGGGGCTCGCGGTGTTCGACACCATGGAGTCGATCCCGTGCGACGTCGCCACCTACGTGTTCGGCATGGCGGCCTCGATGGGCCAGTTCCTGCTGACTGCGGGCGCACCCGGCAAGCGGTTCGCGTTGCCGCGGGCGCGGGTGCTCATGCACCAGCCGTCGGGCGGCATCGGCGGGACGGCCAGCGACATCGCCATCCAGGCCCAGCAGATCAAGCAGATGAAGGCGGAGATCGCCGAGATCACCGCCGAGCGGACCGGCCAGAGCGTCGAGACCATCACCCGCGACGCCGACCGCGACCGCTGGTTCACCGCGCAGCAGGCCGTTGACTACGGCTTCGTCGACCGGATCGTCACCCGCCCCACCAAGCCGTAGGACCCCGGAACGGCCGAATTCTGTGTGTTCAGGCCGCCCCAGGCGGCCTGGATACACAAAATCGGGCAGTTCTCGGATCTTCAGTGGCCGAGCGGGTGGGGCAGGTGGCCGGCGGCGAGCAGGAACCGGTCGCGCCAGGAGGCGAGCGGCGGTGCCGGCAGCGGCTCGCGGAAGATCCCGGCCGTGCGCCACGACGCCGCGGCCGGCGAGGTCAGCTCGAGCAGCGGCCGGGCCAGTTCCTCGGGCAGCGGGCAGGCGGTGGAGCCGAGGTAGGCGGCGACGTAGTGGGCGAACAACGACCGCGTGACGGTCAACCGCAGCAGGTACTCCCGCGCGGGCACGGTGCCCCAGGGCGCCTGCACGGGCACATCACCGTCCCGCACCTCGCGCGCCGCGGTTGCCGCGTGGGCGGCGAACGCGGCGAGCACCCCCTGCGGGTCGGGGATGTCGAGACCAGGACACGACGGGATCCGCGCGGCGCCCTTCAACCGCGCCGGCACCCCCGCCTCGTCGGCAGCGTACCGCTCGACCACCGACCACAACGACGTTTCCTCCGACGGCACCGGCAGATCCGGCATCGGCGGCAACGCGATGTCGCGATCCTCGGGCCGGATCCGCCCGAGCACTTCGACCAGCATCGCCTCGGCGGCAACGAACAGTTCCGCCTCCCGGAGCAGCACCGCGACCCCCATCACCGCGCGCCCGTCAGTGGTACGGCTTGTGCGGGATCGCGGCGTCGTTGAGCTGCTGGTCGGCATCGATCCAGATCGCACCGTCCTCGATCTTGCAGGCGTAGGTCGGGATCGCCGCCACTGCCGGGATGCCCTGCGGCTCACCGGTGTGCAGGTCGAAGCAGGAGTTGTGCGCCGGGCAGATGAGCGTGTCGTCGTCCTGGAGGTAGCCCTCGTTGAGCGGTTGTTGCTGGTGCGTGCAGGTGTTGTGCACCGCCACCGCTTCGTCGTCGGACAGCCGCACCACGCAGATCGGCTCGCCGCCCCGCTCGACGACCATCATGTCGCCTTCCTCGAGCTGGTCCTCGTCCGCGACCGCTTCCCACCCCATGCTGGCTCTCCTCAGCTCGTCGGCTCACGTCGGGCGCGGGGCAGGGTGCCGCGCACCTCGATCCATCCGTGGCGGAACCGCGCCGGCAGCACGGGTTGTGGCTGGTGCGCCGGGCCGCGCACGACGTGGCCGTCACGGACGTCGAATCGTGCACCGTGCAACGGACAGGTGACGACGCAGTCGCTGACCTCGCCGCGGCTCAGCACCCCGCCGGCGTGCGAGCAGACGTTGCTGATCGCGTGCACCTCGTCGCCCGTGCGGTGCAGCAGCACCTTCCGACCCTCGACCTCGACGCCGACGAGTGCGCCGTCGGCGAGGTCGGTCTCCTCGACCGCGTGCACCCACCGGGTCGGGCCCGACTCGCCGAGAGCGCGATTCACCATGGCACCGCGGCCGCCGACGAGGTGGCCGCCGACGTAGCCCGCGGAGGCCGTCACGGTGAGGCTGCCGAGGCTGAGCGCCCGGGCCGGGCCGCGGTGGCCGGTCAGCCGCGCGACGAGGGCCGCACCCTGCAGTGCCATCCCGGCGGTGTTGAGCACGCCGTGGAACAAACCGACCCGGCGGTCCTCGCCGTCACTGACGGTCCAGTCGGCGATGCCGGTGACGACGGTGGCCACCGCCCCGACCAGCCCGGCGGCGCTCAGGGTGGCGGCGGGATCGAACCGGCTCCCGCCGGTGCGGGCGTCCCGGCCGAAGGTCTCGAGGACGACGGCGCCGCCCCACAGGCCGATCGGCACGTCGCTGAGCGCTGGGTGCAGGGCGTGGCCGGCCCAGCGGCCGCCGTGCAGGAGTTCGACGACCAGCCGGTCACGGTGACGGTCGTACGGCGGCTGGACGACGCCGGTGACCCGGTCGTTGAGGGTGGCAAGCCAAGCCCAGCGTCCGACGGCGGTGAACAGGTCCTGGTGCCAGGTGGCGGTCCGTGACGCGCCGGTGGCCGGGGGAACGACGTCGGGCCGGACGGCGTTCGACACCCGCACCCCCCTCGTCCGACCCACACGTGCTCGCGTGGTCGTGACGACGATCCGGGCTGGGCCGCAGGTCTCCCGTCTCAGTTCCGAACAGTGGCAGCAGAACGTGTCACATGCCGGCTCACCTGACGGGCGTGCCGTCGACCGGGCGCGGGGAGGTGCCGACGTCGACACGTCGCAACGACGGGTGCGTGCCGTCGACGACCCACAACGACCCGAAACCCGCGATCAGCCCGCTGACGTCACCCCCCACGGGCACCGTGCGCAGGAGCGCGCCGGTCGTCGGGGCCCGCTGCTCGAGCACACCGTGCGAACCCGTGTAGCTGTCGAGGTCGAACTGCCGGTCGACGCCGACCCACGCGGAGCCTTGGAGCGTGGTCGCGGACAGGGCGGCGGCGGTCCCGGGATAGTCGATCTCGAACTCCACCGAGCCGTCGGCCCGGTGGCCGAAGAGTGCGTTCGTACACGGGTCGAGACCCCACGCCAGCCCACCGACGGCGATGAACCCGGCGCAGTACAGGTCACGCGTCCGCGGTAGTTCCAGGACGCGGTTCGTCCCGGGGTCGATGGCCTGCGGATGGTCGAGGTCGCCACTGGTGACCCACAGACGCGAGCCGACGGCCGTCATCGTGCTCGGTCCGTCCCTGAACCGCGCGGGATCCCCGACGGCGAAGGTGCCGACCACGCCGTCGGTCGCCGGATCGATACGGGTGACGGTGGCGTCGTGGTGGTTCGACGACCAGACCGAGCCGTACGCGATCTCGACGTAGCCGGGTTGCAGCCCGGTCGGTATCCGCGCCTGCACCGTGCCGTCCGGCGCGAGCCGCCACACCGCGTTGCCGAACCAGTCGCTGACCCAGAGACTCCCGTCACCGACGGCGAATCCGCCGCTCGCGAATCGGAGTTCGGTCACCTTCGTCAGGGTGTTCGTTGCAGGGTCGACGCGTTCCACCAGAGCGCTGTCGATGTCGTCAGTGCGCACGAGCCACATCGCGCCCCGCCAGACCCGGAGTCCGTAGTAGCCGCCCGGGAGCTTCCAGGACGCCACGACGGCTGTGGTCGGCGCGGCAGTGGCCGGTCCCGGACCGAGGAGGACTGCGGTGGCCGCGGCGAGGGCGAGCAGGAAGGCGAGCCGACGCTTCACGAGGAACCTCCCGGAGTCAGTTCGGAGCGGTGGAGCACCGCGTGGTCGAAGTCGTCGGTCCACCACGCGCCGGCAGCGACGCGGGGGAAGGCGGCCCAGTCACCGGGGACCACCCGCCGCGACAGCACGTCGCCGGTGGCGATGTCCCGCTCCACCAACTCGGCCCGGGTGCAGGTGTCACCACAGACGGCCTCGCCGGTGTAGAAGGCCCCGCCGTACACGAACGATCCGAGATCCCGTCGCGGCGGGGACTCGGCGGAACTGTCGACCGTCGCCGTGATCGACTTCGCGGACGACGTCCACCGGTAGTACGACTCCGAGCAGTCGGTGTCGTCCAGCCAGTAGCCGCCGGGGACCGGGTGGATCGCGGCGCACGCGGTGGCATCGCGTCCGGGGTGGTCGTAGGTCACCTTCCCGCGCGTCGTCACGTGGGCGACCCGACCGGTGGCGGGCAGCGAGAGCACGACATCGCTGCCGGTCCATGCGCCCTTCCACGGGCTGTCGGTGTAGTTCTGCGGTGACCCGATCGGGATCGTCGACACGACGGCGTTGCTGCCCGGGTCGACCCGTTCGATCGCCTGGTCGTTGGTCAGCGGCACCCACACGGATCCGCCGCCGGCGATGACCCCGCTCGGCGACCGACCGGTGTGGATGACGGCCTGGGTCCGGAACGACACGGGGTCGAGCCGGAGGACCTCGTTCTGCCAGTACTCGCTCACCCACAACGAACCCGCGGCGACCACCAGGTCGTCGAGCAGGAAGGTATTACCCGTCGGGGTTCCGGGCAGCAGGGTGCGGACGGCGAGCACGGCACCGGTGGCAGGATCGATGCGCTGGAGGGTTCCGCCCTCCTCGTCGAGGCTCAGCACCACGATGCCGTGCGAGGTCTCGACCAGTCCGGCGGTGATGAACCGGGGCAGCGCGACGGAGACCGTGCGCGCCGAGGCGGGCGAAGCACCGCCGAGCACCGCCGCACCCAGCAGCCCCGAGACGGCCCCGAAGACGACAGCCCGGCGCCACGACCGACATGTCATGGCGACAACGTAGGAAGCGGGGCCGGACGTGGCGATAGGGAAAACCCTGGACCGTCGCACGGACGCGCGGGACGATCGCAGTTCCCCACGGCACGAGCACCCGGGAGCGGCCGTGTACGTCACCGATGCCGACCACCGTCGGGCCCTGGCGCTCGTCGGTGACGTCGCCCAGGCCACCACGTTGTCCGAGTTCCTGGCCGTCAGCCTCCCGGGCCTGCACCGGGTGCTCGGCGCCGACGAGGTGAGCTACTCGGAGTTCCGGGTGAGGAGCGGCCGGGTCGGGCCGACATTCGGGTATCCGACGCCCCCGCAGGCGGCGGCCGCGGTGGCTGCGGTGTGGTCGAACCGGATGCGTGAACACCCTTGGGTGCGGCTCGCGCTCACCGGTCGTCGCCACTCCGCGGTCCGGCTCTCGGAGCTGTGCTCCCGCAGCACACTGCAACGTTCGCCGTACTACCAGGACTTCTACCGGCCGAGGGGCATCGAGTACGCCGACTACACGATCATCGCCACGGTCGAAGGCCGGCTCGTGGGGATCGCGCTGAACCGGGCGGGCCGCGACTTCACCGACGACGAGCACGACGTGATCGAGCACCTGCGCCGCCCCCTGGGCGGGTTGTGGGCCACGGTGCGACGCGCCAACGAGCTGCGTTCCGCTACCGCTGGTGACCGTTCGTGGTCACCGCCGTACTCGGCGGACCTCAGCCCCGCCGAGAACCGCGTGGCCGACCTGGTGGCCCGGGGGTACTCCAACCGGGAGGTCGCGGCCGCACTCGGGGTCAGCACCAAATCGGTCGAGCAGCACCTCACACGGGTCTATCGGGAATTCGGCGTGCGCTCCCGGAGTCAGCTGGTCCGGCTCGTCGTGTCCGCACAGGCGCCCGGAAACACGTGATCTCGCACTTCCCGCGCCCGGCGCGGGAAGTGCGAGATCACGACGGTGTCACATGCCGGCGACGTCCGCCTGCTTCGCACGGACGGCCTCGGCGGCCGCGACGAGCTCGGTCTTCTCGGAGTCGGACAGCTCGCGCTCGACGACCTTCTTGACGCCCGCCGCGCCGATCTGCGCCTCGACGCCGAGGTAGACGCCGGAGATGCCGTACTCGCCGTCGACCCACGCGCAGACCGGGATGGTCTCGCCGGAGTCGGTGAGGACGGCCTTGGCCATCCGCGCCGCGGCGGCCGACGGGGCGTAGTACGCCGAGCCGGTCTTGAGCAGCGCCACGACCTCGGCGCCGCCGTTGCGGGTGCGGGTGACGAGCTCGTCGATCTTCTCGGCGGGCAGCACGTCGGACAGCGGCTTGCCGTCGACCGAGCAAGCACTCGCGACCGGGACCATGGTGTCGCCGTGCGAGCCCAGGGTGAGGGTCTTGACCGAGCCGACGGGGACGCCCGCGGCCTCGGCGACGTTGTTCGTGAACCGGGCGGTGTCGAGGACGCCTGCCTGGCCGAACACGCGCTCCTTGGGGAAGCCGCTCGCGATCTGGGTCAGCGCGGTCATCTCGTCGAGCGGGTTCGAGACCACGATGATGACGGCGTTCGGCGAGTGCTTCGCGATGTTCTCGGCGACACCGCGCACGATGCCGGCGTTGGTCTCGAGCAGGTCCATGCGGCTCATGCCGGGCTTGCGCGGCAGCCCCGCGGTGATGACCACGACGTCGGAGTTCGCGGTGGGCTCGTACCCGCTGCCGTCGGTGCCGGTGGTGGCGCCGACCAGCAGGGTCTCGAAGCCCTCGATCGGGCGGGACTGGTTGATGTCGAGCGCGATGCCCGCGGGCTTGCCCTCGAGGATGTCGGTCAGCACGACCGTCTCGGCGATGTCGTACTCGGCGATGCGCTGGGCGGTGGTGGAGCCGTAGAAGCCCGCTCCCACCACGGTGACCTTGCCGTGTCGTGCTGCCATCTGCTGCTGACTCCTTCGTGTGTCCGGTGTGTTTCCTCGGCGTCCACGCTAGCGCCGGTGCCCACGGGCCAGCGCAGGACGGGAGTCAGATCACCCGACCCGGCGCCGGCCGCTCACTTGACGAGCACGCCGAAGACCGCGACGAGCACGCCGACGACCAGGTAGGACCCGGCGTCGAACCAGCGCCCGCGCACCAGCAGCGGCCCCGAACGGCCGTCGGGCAGGACGAGCCGCACCAGGCCCGCGAAGACGAGGCCGCCCGCCACCACCAGCACCCCGCGCAGCCAGTGCTGCGGGGCGAACCCCAGGTACGCGAGCCCCGCGACCACCACGAGCAGGGCGGCCGTGAACACCGCGCGTCCCGCGCGCGGGTCCGGGCCGGCCGGCACCGGTGGGGTGGTCACGGCGCGACGTCCACCTCGACGTCGGCAGCGGGGAGCCTCTCCAGGACGGATTTCAGCAGCATGAGGTACTGGTCGATGCAGCGGGCCATCGGCGGGCCGGGCACCCGGGTCACGACCTGCGGGTGGACCACCGCCTCGCCGTCGACGAACTGCTCGCGGGTCAGGTCGATCTCCGTGCCGTCGGGCAGCCGGTTCCAGTAGTGCACGCCCTGGCGAGTGCCGTCGGGGAAGAACACCTCGGCGAGGATCAGGTCGCCGCCGAGCAGGTCCTGCACGACGAACGACGACGCGCCGCACTGGCCGCGCGACGGGTTGCCCTCGTGCCACAGCTCGGCGTCGACGGGGTCGGCGGTCCCCCGCGTCCACGACGCCCGCAGGGCGTCGGAGACCTGGTCGAGGGTCCAGGTCATGAGATCACCGTTGCAGCCGGCATCAGTGCGCGAAGTGCCGGACGCCGGTGAAGTACATCGTCACGCCCGCCGCCTTCGCGGCCTCGACCGACTGGTCGTCCCGCATCGAACCGCCCGGCTGCACGACCGCGCGGACGCCCGCCTCCAGCAGCACCTCGAGGCCGTCGGCGAAGGGGAAGAACGCGTCGGACGCCGCGACCGACCCGGCGGCCCGCTCCCCCGCGCGGGTGACCGCGAGCCGCGAGGAGTCGACGCGGTTGACCTGGCCCATGCCGATGCCGACCGTCGCACCGTCGTGCGCCAGCAGGATGGCGTTGGACTTCGTGGCGCGGATCGCCCGCCACGCGAACTGCAGGTCGAGCAGCGTCGCGGGATCGGCCGCCTCGCCCGTGGCGAGCGTCCAGTTCGCGGGGTCGTCGCCCTCGGCGTCGATGCGGTCGACGCTCTGCAGCAGCATGCCGCCGGAGACCGGCTTCATCTCGGTGCCGCCACCGACGACCGGTGCAGCGAGCAACAGTCGGATGTTCTTCTTGCCCTGCAGGATCTCCAACGCCTCGGCGTCGTACCCCGGGGCGATGACCACCTCGGTGAAGACCTCCGCGACCTGCTGCGCCATCTCGACGCTGACCGGCCGGTTGGTGGCGATGACGCCACCGAACGCACTCACCGGGTCGCACGCGTGGGCCTTGCGGTGGGCCTCGGCGACGTCGGCCCCGACCGCGATGCCGCAGGGGTTCGCGTGCTTGATGATCGCGACGCACGGCGCGTCGAAGTCGTAGGCGGCCCGGTACGCGGCGTCACCGTCGGTGTAGTTGTTGTAGCTCATCTCCTTGCCGTGCAGCTGTTCCGCCTGCGCGAGGCCATCGGTGCCGCTGCCGGCGGCGTTGACGTAGAGCGCCGCGCGCTGGTGCGGGTTCTCGCCGTACCGCAACACCGCCGCCCGCTCCCACGCCGCGCCGATCCAGCCGGGGAAGCCGCTGCCGGCGTCGTCGGGGGCCACGGCGTTGCCGAGGTAGCTCGCCACCGCGATGTCGTAGGTGGCGGTGTGCCGGAACGCCTGCGCGGCAAGGGCCTGCCGGTCGACGAGTTCGAACCCGCCGGCATTCACCGCGGCGAGCACCTCCTCGTAGCGCCCGGGATCGACGACCACCGCGACCGAGCCGTGGTTCTTCGCGCTGGCGCGGACCATCGCCGGCCCGCCGATGTCGATCTGCTCGACGATCTCCGGCGGCGACGCGCCGCTCGCGACCGTCTGCACGAACGGGTAGAGGTTGCTGATCAGCAGCTGGAACGGCGCGATCCCGAGGCCGCCGACGGTGGCGACGTGCTCGGGGTCGTTCTGGTCGGCGAGCAGCCCGGCGTGAACGTTCGGGTGCAGCGTCTTCACCCGGCCGCCCAGGATCTCGGGGAAACCCGTGACCTCCTCGACGTGCGTCACCGCCACGCCGAACGACTCGATGGTCGAGGCCGTCGAGCCGGTCGACACGATCTCGACGCCGGCGGCGGCGAGCCCGCGCGCGAGCCCCTCGAGACCGGTCTTGTCGTAGACGCTGATGAGCGCCCGCTGTACCGCGATCCTGGTCATGGGTTGAGGTGCACCTTCCTGCCGGTGACGGTCCATCCGCTGCGGACCATCGCCCCGATGTTGTCGACGAGCATGTCGCGTTCGGCGGACTTGATCCGCTCGTGGAGGGAATCGACGTCGTCGTCGTCGAGCACGGGCACGACGCGCTGGTCGATCACCGGCCCGGTGTCGACCCCGGCGTCGACGACGAACAACGTGCACCCGGTGACCTTCACGCCCCAGGCGAGCGCGTCGGCCGGGGCGTGGATGCCCGGGAACGACGGCGACAGCGCCGGGTGCGAGTTCACGTACCGCCCCTCGAACCGCGCGAGGAACGCGGGCCCGACGAGCTTGAGGAACCCGGCGGAGACGACCAGGTCGGGCTCGAACGCCGCGACCTGCTCGGTCAGCGCGGCGTCCCAGGCGATCCGGTCGGCGAAGTCGGGGACGCGGACGACGAACGTCGCCGCCCCCGCGCGCTCCGCCCGGTCCAGGGCCGCCACGCCGGGCCGGTCCGACCCGACCGCGACGACGTCGGCGCCGAACGCGGGGTCGGCGGCGGCGTCGAGCAGGGCCTGCAGGGTCGACCCCGCGCCGGACGCGAGGACGACGACGCGTGCCGACACCGGACCCGACCCCTCCGTGAGTGAGATCAGGAGCCCGCGGCGAACGCCGCGAGGGCGTCGTTCAGCGTCGAGCTCGGCCGCATCGCCGCCGACGCCTTCTGCTCGTCCGGCCGGTAGTAACCCCCGATGTCGACGGGGTTCCCCTGCACCGCAGCAAGCTCCTCGACGACCGTGGACTCCTGGGCCGCGAGCGACTCGGCGAGCGGGGCGAACGCCGCGGCGAGCTCGGCGTCCTCGGTCTGGCGCGCCAGCTCCTGCGCCCAGTAGAGCGCGAGGTAGAAGTGGCTGCCGCGGTTGTCGAGCTGGCCGACCTTGCGCTGGGGTGAGCGGTTCTCCTCGAGCACGGCGCCGGTGGCGCGGTCGAGGGCGTCGGCGAGCACCTTGGCCTTGGGGTTGTCGGTCTTCTCGGCGAGGAACTCCAGGGACACGGCGAGGGCGAGGAACTCCCCGAGCGAGTCCCACCGCAGGTGGTCCTCCTTGACGAACTGCTGGACGTGCTTGGGGGCCGAGCCACCGGCGCCGGTCTCGAACAGCCCGCCGCCGTTCATGAGCGGCACGATCGACAGCATCTTCGCGCTGGTGCCGAGCTCGAGGATCGGGAACAGGTCGGTGAGGTAGTCGCGCAGCACGTTGCCGGTGACCGAGATGGTGTCCTCGCCCGCCCGGGCGCGCTCGAGGGTGAACCGCGTGGCCGCCGCGACGTCGAGGATCTCGATCTGCAGGCCGTCGGTGTCGAGCTCCGCCAGCGCCGGCCGCACCTTCTTCAGCACCTCGGCGTCGTGGGCGCGCGTCTCGTCCAGCCAGAACACCGTGGGCACGCCGGTGGCGCGGGCCCGGGCGACGGCGAGTTCGACCCAGTTCTGTACGGGGGCGTCCTTGGTCTGGCACATCCGCCAGATGTCGCCGGTGGCGACCTCGCTCTCGAGCAGGGTCGTGCCGGCCTCGTCGACCACCCGAACGGTGCCGGGTGCAGCGATCTCGAAGGTCTTGTCGTGCGAGCCGTACTCCTCGGCCTTCTGCGCCATGAGACCGACGTTCGGGGTGGTGCCCATCGTGGCCGGGTCGAACGCACCGTGCTCGACGCAGTGTGCAACGGTCTCGGCGTAGAGCGGGGCGTAGGACGAATCGGGGATGACGTACTTGGTGTCCTGCTGGTCCCCCGCGGCGTTCCACATCTGCCCGGACGCCCGGATCGCGGCCGGCATCGAGGCATCGATGATGACGTCGCTCGGTACGTGCAGGTTGGTGATGCCGCGGTCGGAATCCACCATGGCGATCGAGGGTCCGGCGGCGATCGCGGCGTCGACCGCGTCCTTCGCCTCGGGGTGCGAGGACAGCAGGCTGGCCAGGCCGTCGTTGGGGCTGGCATCCGGGTACTGCTCGTAGACGTCGCCAACCACCGCGCGCACGGCGTGACCGAAGATGATGGGGTCGGAGACCTTCATCATCGTCGCCTTGAGGTGCACGGAGAACAGAACGCCCTGCTCCTTCGCCTCGGCGACCTGGGCCGCCAGGAACGCGTCGAGCGCGGCCCGCCGCATCACGGCGGCGTCGAGGATCTCGCCCGCCAGCACCTTCGTGGTCGGCTTCAGCACGGTGATCCCGCCGTCGGCCCCGACGTGCTCGATGCGCACCGAGCCGGCCGTCGCAACCGTGGTCGAGGTCTCGGTGGAGCGGAAGTCGCCGTCGGACATCGTCGACACGTGCGAGCGGGAGTCCGTGCTCCACGCGCCCATGGAGTGCGGGTGCTTGCGGGCGTAGGCCTTCACCGAGGCGGGGGCGCGACGGTCGGAGTTGCCCTCGCGCAGGACCGGGTTGACCGCGGAGCCCTTGACGGTGTCGTAGCGGGCCCGGATCTCACGGTCGTCGTCGGTCGAGGGGTTCTCGGGGTAGGCGGGGACGTCGAAACCCTGCGCCTGCAGCTCGGCGATGGTGGCCTTGAGCTGCGGCACCGAGGCGCTGACGTTCGGCAGCTTGATGATGTTGGCCTCGGGTGTCGTGGCGAGGTCGCCGAGCTCCGCGAGGTCGTCGGACTGCCGCTGCTCGTCGGTCAACCGGTCCGGGAACAGCGCGAGGACGCGACCGGCGAGGGAGATGTCGCGCAGTTCCAGTTCGACGCCGGCGGGCGCGGCGAAGGCCTCGAGGATCGGCAGCAGTGACTCGGTCGCCAGCGCCGGTGCTTCGTCGGTCTTGGTGTAGATGATCTTCATGCCCGTCCTACCACTCGTCTGCGGGTGCTCGGCCTCCTCGACCCTATGACACCGCGCTCGCGGGCCACCGGCCTCCGGCACCGCGGCGACCTGCGCCACGTGGCCCGCGCCACGACGACGGACGGAACTCCTGGCGGCGCGCCCCCGGTCACCGGGGCGCAGCCGCCAGGAGTTCCGTCCGCGGCCGCTAGCCGGTCACCACCAGCCGTAGTTCACCTCGTGCGCCCAGCCCGCGGCCGGGCTGCCGTAACGCGACTTGGCGTAGAGCAGGGCCGCCTCGATCTGGTACCAGGACACCGGGTGTGCCGAGGTCCCGTGCAGGTAGGAGTTCCACGAGACGGCGGTGACCTTGACGCTCGTCGAGCTCATCTGGCCCAGGCCGTGGTAGCTGCCGTTGACCGCGGACGTCCGGTAGCTGCTCTCGAAGCACACGATCCGGGCGAAGTCGTGCTGTCCGCCCCAGGCGTCGGGGATCTTCGCGTACGCCTTGGCCACGGCCTTGGCGTCCTTCGTGAACCACGCCGGTGCCACCGTGTTCGAGCACCGGGTGGCGAGCGCCGCGGCGTCCGGCGTCGCCGCGGTGGTGGACGTCGCCGGCGGTGCCGCGGCGGGTGCCGACGCCTCCGCGACCGACGCCCCGGATCCCAGCGCGGCGAGCGCGAGCGCACCGACGACGAGGGCGCGCCGCATCACGCGACCACGTTCCGGTAGCGGTAGACGGCGTAGTTGTTGGCCGGCTCGTAGCCGAGCGTGGCCGCCGTCATCAGCGCGTTGGTGTGGTACTCGGGCGGCGCGACGCCGCTCGAGCCGCCACCGAAGTTGTAGTACGAGAAGTGCTTGCCGTCCTTGGCCCAGCTCGCGAACACGAACGCGTGACCGTCCTTGGTGTCGTCGAAGACGTCACCGGTCTGGATGGTCTTGGGGTTGAAGCTGCTGCGGTTGTCGTGGTTCATGTTCCGCGTGTGGACGAACTTCTTGTCCGTCGCGAGCGAGGCGGTGTTGTCGTCGGTGGTGAGGTGCAGGGCCATGTCGGCGAAGCCCGAGCAGTCGGTGCGGTACTTCCGGGTGTTGCCGAGGTCCCAGACGTAGGTGCTCTGGCTGTACCGGACCTTGCGGCTGGTCCAGTTCTGCATCCGCTTGAGGATCTCGGCCTTGCCGATCTTGGCACCGGGCTTCGAGGCCGCGGCGGCGGTGCTGGCGGTCTTGGCCGCCGCGGGCGCCGCCGAGGCAGCGGCGGTGACGGCCGTCGCTCCCCCGATGAGGCTCACGGCGAGGGCGGTGCCGGTGACGGCCCGCATCACGCGTTGACGCATGGTGACGCCTTCCTACTCGTCTCGCGTCGACCGGTCGGCCGGCGCGGGACAGAGCACACCGCAGCTGCTCAGCCGGAGAGCGTCTTCCGGGACAGAGCTGGACAGACCTGGACGGCCGGACGGTCAGGCGCCGCGGGCGAGGTCGTCGTCCTCGGGGTCGTCGGTCGGTTCCGGCGCGTCGTCGTCGACCGCGTGTTCGTCCGGGAGCTCGTCCTCGGGGAACTCGTCGTCCGGGAGCTCGGCCTCGGGGAACTCGGCGTCGACCACGACGTCGGCCGCGTCGGCGACGCCCGCCGCGACCGGGACGACCGCCACGGTGTCGACCACCGAGACCGGCGTGATCTCGAGCAGCGGGGCGTCGTCCACGCGCACGAGCCGGGCCACGGCCTGCGCCGCGGACACCAGCACGCCGGCGACGAGGACCTCGCCACCGAACGCCAGCCCCGCCTGCCAGGGTGAGGCACCGACGGCGCGC
>CAXUNA010000039.1:0-9830 GCA_964252095.1 uncultured Jatrophihabitans sp.
CTCCAGCAGGACCGTCGACTAACCGACGTCGCCGTGTTTGCGCGCTAGTTCCGCGCGCGCGACCCGCGCCCAGCCCGCTCCCCCACGGTGTCCCGCCCGGACCTCCTCGTCGAGCACGCGCGTCCAGCTGGCGTGGGCGGCCGGCCACGATCCGGCGAGCTCCTGCACCTCGCCGAGCGATCGGAGCACCGGCAGCGCCGCCGCACCGTCCAGCAGGGTGAGCAGCCGTTCGTAGTGCATGACCGCGACCGCGTGGGCCCCCGCGCGTCGCGCGGCGTCACCGGCGCGGGGCAGCACCTCGCGCTTACGGGCGTCGTTGCCGCTGTGCCAGTAGTGATGGGCGAGCAGGTCGAGCACCCGGCGGCGGTCGACGTCCGGTCCGGCCACGGCGGCCACGTGGTCGCCGATCCGTTCGTGCAGCGCCGCCCGCACGGCGAACGGCAGGCTGTCGTAGGCGACGTCACGGACCACCACGTGCCGGAACGCGTAGTCCAGCGCGGTCGGTTCCGGCACGACCAGGTCACGCTCGGTGAGGACGAGCACGGACGGCCCGACCAGGTGCTCCAGATCCGGCGCCGCGTCATCGACCGTTGTCGTGTCGAACGTCCGCCCGACGACGCTCGCGACCTTCACCGTCCGTCGGGGTTGTTCCGGCAACGCATCGATCCGGCTGAGCACGAGGCTCTCGAGACTGTCCGGCAGGTCGACCGCGGCGAGCGCCGCCTCGTCGTGCACGTCGACGTCCCGGACGCGCAGGTACGCCAGCAGTTCCTCGATGTGGAACGGGTTTCCCTGGGTCCGGTCGAGGACCGTGCGGCGCAGCGCGTCCGGGACCGCGCCGTCGAGGTCGAGCACGCGGGTCGCCGTGGCGTCGACCAGCGCCGCGGCGGCGTCTCCCGTGAGCTCGGTGAGCACCACCTCGCGGGCGTGGGGCGACGTCCGCAGGGTCTGGAGCCAGGGTGGCGTGTCCGGCGCCGCGAACGGCCGGTAGGCCGCGACCAGCAGGATCGGCAGCGCCACCGCCTGCCGGATCACGACGTCGAGCAGGTCGGCCGAGAGCGGGTCGAGCGCATGCGTCTCCTCCAGCACGAGGACCAGCGGGTGCCGACGGCTGCTGCGTGACAGCAGCTGGGCCACGAGCAACTCCAGCGATCCCTTGCGGAGTTCCGGGCTGAGCGCGGCCGTCAAGGCGTTGTCGGGCAGGTCGGTGCCGGTGAGCGCACCGAGCAGCGGCGCCCGGAGCGCGAGCGCCGGGTCGATCTCCACGACTCCGGCGGTGAAGGCGGCCAGTTGGGTCGCGGCGTCCGCGTCGGTCGGCAGCCCGAACAGGTCGAGGGTGACGCTGCGCCAGGCGTGGTACCCCGTCGACACCCCGAACGTCTGCGCCTCGCCGATCCCGACGGTCGCGCGGTCGGGGGTGACCTCGGCGAGCAGCTCGGCGATCAGGCGCGACTTGCCCAGCCCCGCCTCGCCCGTGACACCGACCACCCGGCCCCGACCTTCCGTTGCATCCTGCAACGCCCGGCGCAGCTCGGCGAGCACGTCGTCGCGGCCGAGCATCGGCCGGTCGCGGCGGGCATGTCGCGTGACGTCCGTCCGTGCGGTGCCGAGCAACGCCCGGGCGAGCACGGGTTCGGCCTTGCCCTTCACCGCCATCGGGGCGAGCGGCGCCCAGGCGTGGCGCGCCTCGGCGGCCGCCGCGACCGGTTCGCTGACGTACACCGAACCCGGCGGTGCCTTGGCCATCAGCCGGGCCGCGAGGTTGGTCGGGTCGCCCAGGCAGGTGAAGGTGCGCCGGAACCGGTGACCACTGGTCCCGGCGCGGGTGCTGCCGCGGGCGATCCCGATGCTGATGCCCCGTGCGGCCGTCACACCCTCGAGCGTGAGCAGGTCCCACGCCGCGGCGCAGGCCCGCGCGGGATCGTCCTCGTGGGCCACGGGTGCGCCGAAGACGCAGTAGAGATAGGCGCCCTTGTCGCCGATCGTCAACTGCAGCAGGTTCCCGCCGTACCCGTCGACGACGTGCTGCACGGCCCGGACGAACGCGTCGAGCTTCGCCGGGGCGTCGGGGTCGTCGTCGTGGTCGATGCCGGTGAACCGCACGAAGACAGGGACGGCGGGCCGCAGCTCGGTGAGGAAGTCGCCGCGGCCGGCCCGGAGCCGCTCGTACACCGCGGGCAGCAACCACTGGCGGGTCAGGGCTTCCGGCAGGTCACCCACCCGCTCGGAGACCTGCGGCACGTCGACCGGTCTGGCGAGCCGCGCGACGACGACCGCGCCGACACCGTCGGCGGTCGCCCGGCGTTCTCCCCACCCGACCCGGTCACCGAGCGCCGTCGCACCCGGGACGGACACCACGACCTCGCCACTGCGCGCGACCGCCTCGACGCCCGCGAGGGTGTCCATGAGCCGGCCCGCGAGGACGTCGAGCAGTTGCACGCCCGGATCGCCGACGACGTACCGGCGCGCCGATCCCACGGCCACGGCGACCTTCATCGCGAGCCGCACCGACCCACCACCGGCTGTCGGGACCAGGCCGACGCGGGCGATGGCCTCCTGCATGGCGAGGCCGGCGGCGACCGCGAGCGAGCCGTCGTCACCGTCGAGCCAGCAGGTGACAGCGTCGCCGGAGAAGTAGATGACCGCTCCGCCGACGCGGTGGAGGTCGCCCAGCACCGCGCCGAAGACCGTGGCGAGCGCCCCGCTCAGTTCCTCCGCGCCGCGCCGCGCGCCGTGCTCGGCGACCAGTGCCTCGGTCAGGGGCGTGAACCCGCTGATGTCGGCGAACAGCGCCGCGCCGGACGCGCGGTCGGGCAGGTCACGGCCCTCGCGCAGGGCTCGGCGCCGGTCCCCCGGGATGTACGCCTCCGGGTGATCCGCACCGAACGCACCCGGGGGTGACGACACGCCTCGCAGTCTCGCACCGGAACGGCTCCCGCGCGGGAATCTTCCGCTGCGGAAGCCGACGTCCCAGATGGGCGCGCCGTGAGATCGACGCTAGTTTCACAGGCGTCATCCACCCGAGGAGCGCCTGACGTGACACAGACCGCCGACCGGACCACGCCGGCCGTCGTCGGTGCCGGGCTGATGTTCGACAACCCGTGGGCGTCGGGCGACAGCTCCCTGACGTTCTGGACGATGGCCCAGACCGTGGCACTCGACTGCGCAACCGTCGTCGACGTCGGATGCGGGCGCGGTGCCATGGTCGGCGCGTGGGGTGACGGCCGTTCGCTGCACGACCTGCGCGCGCCGGGCCGCACCGTCGTCGGCGTCGACGTGGATCCCGCCGCCGCCGACAACCCGGTGATCGACCGGTTCGGGCTCATCGAGGACGACCGCTGGCCGGTCGCCGACGGCGAGGCCGATCTCGTGGTCTCCGACTGGACGCTCGAGCACGTCGAACGCCCGGCGCGGTTCGTCGCCGAGCTGGACCGGGTGCTGCGTCCGGGCGGGGTGTTCCTCGCGCGCACGGTGTCGCGCCGGTCGCCGATGGCGGTGGCCTCGCAGCTGACGCCGCAGGCCCGGCACGTCGGCGTGCTCCGCCGACTGCAGCCGACCAAGTCCGACGTCGACACCTTCCCCACCCGCTACCGGATGAACCGGCGGGCAGATCTCGCCGCACTGTTCGGCGACCGCTACGAGTGGTCGCTGCTGCACCGCCCGGGCCTCGACACCTACGTGCGACCGTGGCCGCCGCTCGCGAGCGCCGTCTCCGTCGTGGAGCGGCTGCTGCCGAAGCAGTCCCAGCTGGTGCTCGTCGTCACGGCCCGCAAGCGGTTCTGAGCCCCGCTCCCGCTCAGCGGCTGGCCTCGACGGCGCGCAGCCGTCCGCACAACCGCACGAGCAACGCCTTGGCGATGGACGGTTCGTCGTCGATGAGCGACGAGAACGAGGTCTTGCCGATGGCGATCGTGGTGAGCGGGGTCGCGCCCGTGGCGGTGACGGTCGCCGACCGGGGTTCGCCGTCGATGAGGCTGATCTCCCCGAAGTACTCCCCCGGGCCGAGCGTGCGGACCTGCCGCCCGCCCACGGTGACCGTGGCTGCGCCGTCGGTGATGACGTGGAACGCGAGCGCCCCACGACCTTCGGCGGCGATCTCCGCCCCCGGCCGGTGGGTGGTCTCCTTGCTGACCTTCGCGAGCTTGCCGAGCTGACGGCTCGACAGTCCGGCGAACAGGTCGACGCCGGCCAGGGCGTCACGGGCGTCGGTCATGGGGTTCCTCCACGATCGGTGAGAGCCGTGACCCTATACCGGCGGAACACCCGGGTGGCGACGTCGGTTGGCGTGGACATGACCGTCACACCGGAACGAGGCAGGTACGGGATCTGGCGCGGCGAGGCCGGGCTGACCCCGGAGCTCGCCCAGATCATCGAGGCGTCCGGGTTCGGGACGGTGTGGATCGGCGGCTCACCGCCGGCCGACCTGCGCTCCGGGCAGGAACTGCTGGAGGCGACGACGTCCCTGACCGTCGCCACCGGCATCGTGAACGTCTGGGCCACCGACCCGCACCAGACGGCGACGTCGTTCCACCGCGTCGAGCAGGCGCACCCCGGTCGGTTCATCCTCGGGGTCGGCATCGGCCACCCGGAGGCGACGCGGGAGTACAGCTCGCCGTTCGAGTCGCTCTCGGCGTACGTCGACGCCCTGCTCGCCGACGGTGTCCCGCGCGAGCAGATCGTCCTGGCCGCGCTCGGCCCGCGCGTGCTGCGGCTGTCGCGTGATCGCACCGCCGGTGCCCACCCGTACCTCACCACGCCCGACCACACCCGTGGCGCGCGGGAGATCCTCGGCGCCGGACCCGTTCTCGCGCCGGAACACAAGGTCGTGCTCGACGACGACCCGGCGCGCGCCCGCGCACTCGGCCGCCAGACCGTCGAGTTCTACCTCGGTCTCACCAACTACGTCTCGAACCTGCACCGGCTGGGCTTCACCGAGGCCGACACCGCCTCGCCCGGCACCGACGACCTCGTCGACGCGCTCGTGGCGCACGGCACCGACGACGAGGTCGCCGCGCGGTTGCAGGCGCACCTCGACGCCGGCGCCGACCACGTCGCCGCGCAGCTGCTCACCACCGACCCCGACGACCACGCCGAGGTCGCCGACGGTTTCCGCCGGCTGGGCGCGGCCCTGCACGCTGTGTGACGCCGCGGCGCGACACCTCCGCCGCTGCGGCGCAGTTCCAACGTAGCCGCCGACGTCGTGCGGGAACTGTTGCAGCATGCAGCGGAGGCGCTCAGCGCCGCGCGGCCAGGCCCTTGACGCCGGCGATGTAGTGGTCGATCCCGAGCTCGAAGAACATGTCGACGTCGCTGCAGTAGGCCATCGCCTCGGCGTGCGCGGTCAGGGCCGGGAACTCGGTGGGCGAGAGCGATCCGATCCGCGCCATCTTCTGCCGCTGGTGGGTCTCGCGTTCGGCGACCGGGAGTTCGTCGTCGACCACGGGATCACCCGTGACCAGCGCGAGAATCGTCCGCAACGCCTGCATGGCGAACCAGGCGGTCGGCTCGGGGGCGAGACCCGCCTGGGACAGCGTGGCCAGCGCGAGTTCCGTGAGCACCAGCCCCCGGGGGTTGAGCATCACCTGCTGCGCGACCAGGTCCGCGAGCTCCGGGTGCGGGCGCATCGCGGTGAGCAGGGCGACCAGCCCGGCACGAAGGTCGACGTCCCACGTACCGGTGCGCTCCGGGAGTTCGACGGTGTCGAGGACGCGGTCACCCAGCCCGGCGAGCAGTTCCTCCTTGGTGCGGAAGTGCCAGTACAGCGCCATCGGCGTGACGCCGAGCTCGGTGGCGAGCCGGCGGATGGTGACGGCGTCGAGGCCCTCGGCGTCGGCCAGCGCGATCGCGCGGTCGGCCACGACCTCCCGCGACAACTGCGGGCGCGGGGTGGTCTTCGCGGGTCTCGCCGTCTTGGTCGCCGGGCTCACGGTTGACAACTGTACACCGTACGGTGTCTCCTGTACGTCGTAGATGTTCGACGTACATGTGCAACGTAGAGGAGACCTCGGATGACCACCCCGCCCAGCACGACGCGACGCCCGTGGGCGTTGCTCGCGGTCGCACTCGCGACCTTCATGACCTACCTCGACAACAACATCGTCAACGTCGCGATCCCCGCGATCCAGCGCGACCTCGGCCTCACCACCGCGGGCCTGGAGTGGGTCGTGAGCGCGTACATCCTGGTGTTCGCGGGCCTGCTGCTCGCGGGTGGCCGGTTGGCCGACGCGTTCGGCCGGCGCCGGCTGTTCCTGCTCGGGCTCGGCATCTTCACCGCGGCGTCGGTGGTCGCGGGGCTCGCGGGTTCGGTCGACGTGCTCGTCAGCGCCCGCGCCGTGCAGGGCCTCGGCGCCGCGCTGGTGACCCCGACGACGCTCGCGATCATCAGCCACGCCTACCCCGACCCGAAGGAGCGGACCGCCGCGATCGGCATCTGGGCCGGGGTCGGCGCGCTCGCGCTGGCCGTCGGGCCGCTGCTCGGCGGCATCCTGTCCCAGCACGCCTCGTGGGGCTGGATCTTCGAGATCAACGCCCCGATCGGCGTCGCCGTCATGGCGCTCGGCGCGTGGGCCGTCACCGAGTCGCGGGAGACCGCGCGACGCCCGCTCGACCTGCCCGGTATCGCCATCTCGGTCGTCGGACTGACCGCGCTCACCTGGGCGCTCATCGAAGGCGCGTCACGCGGGTGGACGTCGGCGTCGATCCTCATCGCCTTCGGCGTCGCGGCCGTGGCCGGCATGGCGTTCGTGGCCGTCGAACAGCACGCCGGGGACCCGATGGTCTCGCTGCCGCTGTTCCGGATCCGCGTCTTCAGCGGTGGCATCGTCGCACTCATGCTCTGGGCGTTCGGCCTGTTCGGCATCTACTTCTTCACCAGCCTGTACCTCCAACAGGTCCTCGGCTTCAGCCCCACCGAGGCGGGCCTCGCGTTCCTCCCGATGGCCACGGTGATGGTGATCGGTGCCGTGGTGTCCGACCGGGTCGCCCGGGTCGTCGGTGCGCACCGCTCGGTGTCGGGTGGACTCGTGCTCATGGGTGGCGCGATCGCCTCGGTCGCCTTCCTGGGGGCCGACGCGTCGTACTGGGACCTGATGCCGAGCTTCATCGTCATGGGCATCGGCGGCGGCCTCACCACCCCGCTGACGGCCACCGTGGTCGGCGTCATGCCGGCCGCGCAGGCGGGTGTGGCATCCGGGCTCTTCAACGCCTCGCGGGAGATCGCGGGCCTGCTCGGCATCACCGTCATCGGCGCGATCCTCACCGCGCGGCAGTCGGCGGCCGGTCGGGGTGGCGCCGCGCCGCTCGACGCGTTCCTCTCCGGCTACCGGCTCGGCCTGCTGGTGTCCGCCGGGCTGGTGATCGTCGGCGGCGCCGTCGCGTGGTTCGCCCTGCGCGGTGTCCCGGCTCCGGCCGCGGACTCCGACGCCGAACTCGAGGCGACCGGCGAGCTCGCCGCCGCCTGAACCGCCACCCCCTGACCCGGTGAGTGGTCACCTACCCCGTCGAGTGGTCAGATCTTTCTGGCCACTCACGGGGGAAGGTGACCACTCGCGCGGCTCGGCCGGGTGGTCGCGTCAGGTCCGCTCCCAGCGAGGGTCGAACGGGATCGGCCCGACGTCGGGGGCGGCGAAGGCGGTCCAGTCGCCGACGGGTTCCGGCCAGGTCGGCAGCAGCGCCTCGACCGCCCGGCCGGTGCGCCAGGCCTCGTCGAGCACGGCCTGCGTCATCGCACCGGCGGCGACGGCCGCCTCGGCCTCGTCGATGTCCTTCCACCGCGGTG
This sequence comes from uncultured Jatrophihabitans sp., assembly GCA_964252095.1. Taxonomy (GTDB): domain Bacteria; phylum Actinomycetota; class Actinomycetes; order Mycobacteriales; family Jatrophihabitantaceae; genus CAXUNA01. Next base: position 7,778 of record CAXUNA010000039.1, read on the forward strand.
TGCGGTCGGGGGCGACGACGAGGTCGAGGTGGGAGTCGACGGTGTCCAGGACGTCGTCGTGCTCGAGCTTCGGGGTCTCGAGGTTGACGTACCAGGCGAGGAAGGTGCGCTCGTCGTCCCAGAAGTGGATGACGTGGTAGCCCTGCGAACGCGGGATCACCCGCAGCACGCCGGTGCCCCGCCACACCCGCCGGGCGGTCGACAGCGGCGCGAGGAACCGCTCGGTCAGCGGCAGGTCGCGGGGGTCGTCCCCGGACGCGGTGGCCCAATACCGGATCTCCGTGCCCGGCGGGGTCCACCCGATGTAGGTCTCGCCGTCGTCGGCGACCGTGGACATCGGCAGGACGGCCTGCACCCGGCCGTCGGGGTAGAGGTACCGGAAGGCGACGACGTCGCCGGGGCGGTGGGCGGGCACGGTGCGCCAGTCTGCGTGACACCGCCCGCACGAGGGTCAGCGGCACCGCGCCAGGGCGTGTTCCCGATTCCCCGCCCCGCGAACAACCGGGTCGGCGCCAAGAATCGTCACCTCGCCGTCACCTGCGGCGTCGTAGCGTGGACGGGGTGACAGCTCCGGCGACCACCAGCCCCACGATCAGCACCCTCGGCGAGCTCCGCGCGAGCGGCCTGCCGCAGGCGAACCCGCGCAGCGTGAAGAACGAGATCCGCGAGAACCTCCTGTCCCGCCTCGCGGCGGGCGAGCCGACGCTGCCCGGCATCGTCGGCTTCGAGGACACCGTCACGCCCGAGATCGAGCGGGCGTTGCTGGCGGGGCACGACATCGTCCTGCTCGGCGAGCGCGGGCAGGGCAAGACCCGGCTCATCCGCACCCTCGTCGGCCTGCTCGACGAGTGGACGCCCGTCATCGAGGGCTCAGAGCTCTCCGAGCACCCGGAGCTGCCCATCACCGCGGCCTCCGCCCGGCGGGTGGCCGAGCTCGGCGACGCGCTGCCCCTCACCTGGAAGCACCGCTCGGACCGCTACGGCGAGAAGCTCGCGACGCCCGACACCTCGGTCGGCGACCTCATCGGCGACATCGACCCGATCAAGGTGGCCGAGGGCCGCACGCTGGGCGACCCCGAGACCGTCCACTATGGCCTGGTGCCCCGCACCAACCGTGGCATCTTCGCCGTCAACGAGCTCCCCGACCTCGCCGAGCGCATCCAGGTGTCGCTGCTCAACGTGCTGGAGGAGCGCGACATCCAGGTCCGCGGCTACCAGCTGCGGCTCCCGCTCGACCTGCTGCTGGTGGCGAGCGCGAACCCCGAGGACTACACCAACCGCGGCCGGATCATCACGCCGCTGAAGGACCGGTTCGGCACCGAGGTCCGCACCCACTACCCGATCGAGCTGGCCGACGAGCTGCGGCTCATCGCGCAGGAAGCGGCGGTCCTCTGGGACGACTCCGTCCAGGCGGCGCCGCTCGTCCCCGGTCACCTGCTGGAGATCGTCGGCCGGTTCGCCCGCGCGGTCCGCGAGGCCCCGCAGGTCGATCAGCGCTCCGGCGTCTCGGCCCGCTTTGCGATCGCCGCGATGGAGACGGTCGCGGCGTCGGCCGTCCGTCGCGCGGCCATCACCCACGAGGCCGTGGCCGTCGCGCGCGTGGTCGACCTGCCCTCGGTGCTGACCGCGTCGCGCGGCAAGATCGAGTTCGACGACAACGACGGCGGTTCCGAGGGCCGTGAGTACGAGGTCCTCGCCCACCTGCTGCGTCGGGCCACCGCCGAGACGTTCCGGGCCCGGCTCGCGGGCGTCGACCTGCGGCCGTTGCAGGAGAAGTTCGACGGCGGCCTGCTCATCGAGTCGGGGGAGGTCGTCTCGGCCGACACCTTCCTCGAGCAGCTCGGCTCCGTGCCCCTGCTCTCGACGCTGCTGGACCGCGTCGAGCCCGGCAACGCCGGCGAGGGCCCGGCGGCGGTCGGCGTCGCGGCGTCGGTCGTCGAGTTCGCCTTCGAGGGCCTCTACCTCAACAAGCGGCTCGCCAAGGACAGCAGCGGCGGCCGGACGGTCTACGGCGCATGAGCCACGGCAGGAACACGATCCTGCGAGATCGGGC
>CAXUNA010000039.1:9840-12941 GCA_964252095.1 uncultured Jatrophihabitans sp.
AGATCGGGCAGGGAGTCCGGCATGACGATCCGGTACGGCGCGTGGTCGGGCGGGCCCGACCCGCTCGAGCCGCCCTTCGACATCCGTGAGGCGCTCGACCAGATCGGCGACGACGTGCTGGCGGGGTCGTCGCCGCGCGAGGCGCTCGACCGGTTGATGCGCCGCGGTGCCGACGGCCGTCGTGGCCTCGACGCCCTGCGCCAGCAGGCGCGCAAGCGGGCCCGGGAGCTGCGCAAGCGCGGCGAACTCGACGGCACGTTGCAGCAGGTCAAGGAGCTGCTCGAGCAGGCGCTGGAAGCCGAGCGCCGCGAGCTGTTCCCCGACCCGGCCGACAGCGCCCGCATGGCCGAGGCCGAACTCGCCACCCTCCCCGACGACACCGCCCGCGCCGTCCGTGCGTTGTCCGAGTACCCGTGGCGCAGCGAGGAAGCCCGCGCCGACTACGAGAAGATCCAGGACCTGCTGCGCGAAGAGGTCCTCGACGCCCAGTTCGAGGGCATGAAGCAGGCGATGGCCGGGGCGCGGCCGGAGGACCTCGAGCGGGTCCGGCAGATGATGAGCGACCTCAACGACATGCTGGACGCCGACGCCCGCGGCGAGCACACGCAGGACGATTTCGACGCCTTCATGGCCGAGCACGGCGAGTTCTTCCCGGAGCAGCCGACCAACCTCGACGAGCTCGTCGACTCCCTCGCCCGACGGTCGGCGGCGGCGTCACGGCTCATGAACTCGTTGTCGGCCGAGCAGCGCGCCGAGCTCGGGGCGCTCATGGAGCAGGCCATGGGCCAGGCGGGCCTCGCCGACGAGATGGCCCGGCTGCAGGGCGCCCTGCGCTCGGCGCGTCCGGACCTGCGATGGGACGGCGGCGAGCGGATGAACCCGGGCCCCGGCGGCGAACCGATGGGGTACTCCGACGCCACGGAAGCCCTGGCGGAGCTGGCCGATCTCGAATCGTTGCATGACGCACTCGGGCAGGACTACCCCGGCGCGTCACTGGCCGACGTCGACGAGGAGGCGATCGAGCGGGCGCTCGGGCGCTCCGCGGTCGACGACCTGCAGGAGCTGCGCCGCATCGAGAAGGAACTGCAGCGGCAGGGCTACCTGCAACGCGGCGGTGACGGCATGGAGCTGTCGCCCAAGGCGCTGCGCCGGCTCGGATCCACCGCGTTGAAGCGGGTGTTCTCGGTCCTGGAGTCACGCGGGCGCGGCGGCCACGACGTGCGCGACGCCGGCGCCGCGGGCGAGGTCACCGGTGCCAGCCGGGCGTGGCAGTTCGGCGACGAGCAGCCGCTCGACGTGGTCCGCACCGTGCGCAACGGTGTCCTGCGCAGTGTCGGGGAAGGCTTCACCGGCAAGGTCAAACTCGGGCCCGACGACTTCGAGGTGGCCGAGACCGAGCGACGTTCCTCGGCCGCCGTGGCCCTGCTCGTCGACATGTCGTACTCGATGGAGCTGCGCGGCACGTGGGGCGAGGCCAAGACCACCGCGCTCGCCCTCCACTCGCTGATCACGACCAAGTACCCGCAGGACGCCATCGAGATCATCGGGTTCAGCGACTACGCCCGGGTCATGACGCCGAATGCGCTGGTCAGTCACGACTGGAGCAGTGTCCAGGGCACCAACCTGCAGCACGGGTTGATGCTCGCGCGGCGGCACCTCGACGCCCACCGCAACTCCGAGCCGGTGATCATGGTGATCACCGACGGCGAGCCCACCGCCCACCTCACCGCCGACGGCTACGCCGACTTCATGTGGCCGCCCACGCACGAGACGATCGTCGCGACCCTGGCGGAGGTCGAGCGGTGCACGAGGCGCGGCGCGACCATCAACGTGTTCATGCTCGACGACGAACCGCGACTGGTCGACTTCATGGAGGAGGTCGGGCGCCGTAACGGCGGACGGGTGTTCTCGCCGCGGTCGGGCCGGCTCGGCGAGTACGTCGTCTCCGACTACCTGAAGGCCCGCGGGGGGCGTCGCCGCGCGGGGTGAGCCCCGACCGCTTACCGTCGGGTTCGTGCGCAGACGTCCCCGATGGGGTGATCGCCCCCGACGTCCGGTCGTCGTCGTCGCCCTCACGGTCGCGCTGATCGTCGGCGTCGCCCCGGCGCTGGCGTACACCGCGCCCGCGGTCGGCGCGAGCGTGGCCCTCGCGGGCGACGTGCTCGCACCGGGCGCGGTGATGCGCTCGCCCGACCACCGGTTCACGCTCACCCAGCAGACCGACGGCAACCTCGTGCTGCGGGCGCCGGAGGGCGCGATCTGGGCGAGCGGGACCCGGAGCGCAACCCGCAACCAGACGTTCGTCCAGACCGACGGGAACGTCGTCATCCGCTCGCTGGCCGGCGCCGCCGTGTGGGCCAGCGGCACGGCCGGGGCCGGCGCCGGAGTGCGCCTGGTCGTGCAGAGCGACGGCAACCTCGTGCTGTACAGCGGTTCCCGGGTTTTCTGGCAGTCGCACACCTACCGCCGGTCGACGGTCCCGCTCGGTTACCAGGGCAGCGCCGGCCAGGTCGTCACGGTCGCCGCCGCGCGTTCGACCGCCACCACCGCGACGCTCACCGCGTGGACCCACACCCCGTCCGGCTGGACCAACACCATCGGTCCGATCGGTGCTCTCGTGGGAGCGGCCGGCATCGGTGCCGCGTCGGAGGGGTCGACCCGCACACCGGCCGGGACGTTCACCCTCACCCACTCGTTCGGCCGGATCGCCGACCCGGGCACGAAGCTGTCGTGGTTCACCAGCGACACCCTCGACTGGTGGGACGAGAACCCCGCGAGCCCGACGTACAACCTCCACGTCCGGCGCACCACGTCACCCGGTGGCAACAGCGAGAACCTCTACCGCACCGGCACGGCGTACGACGCGGCCGTCGTCATCGACTACAACACGGCCAGAACGCCCGGTGCCGGCTCGGGATTCTTCTTGCACGTCTCGACCGGCCGCCCGACCGCGGGGTGCGTGTCGGTGCCGGCCGCCACGGTCGTCGCGATCCTGCGGTGGCTGAACCCCGCGGCGCACCCGGTGATCCGGATCGGCGTCGGCTGAGCTCCGTGAGTGGTCACCTTCCCCCGTGAGTGGGCAGAAAGTGACCACTCACGGG
>CAXUNA010000039.1:12951-14269 GCA_964252095.1 uncultured Jatrophihabitans sp.
GGGGGGGGCGCGCGGGGTGGGGCCCCGTCCCCCGGGGTGGGGCCCAAAGGCCACCCCTCACGGGGAGAGGTGACCACTCACCAGGACTCGGGCGACCTCACCAGCGCTCGTGCACCAGCGGCCGGACGGCGTCGTCGTACAGGGCGCGGACCGCGTCGAGCGTGCCACTGTCCAACGGTGCCAGGTCGGCGGCGGCCGCGTTGGCCTCCGCCTGCTGCACCGAGCTCGCGCCGGGGATGACGGTGGTGACGCCGGGCTGGTCGACGATCCACCGCAGCGCGAGGGCGGCCGGGGCGACGTCGAGCTCGTGCGCGATCGCCGCGAAGCGCTGGGCGGCGTCGACGCCGACGTCGAACGGCACGCCCGCGAACGTCTCGCCGACGTCGAAGGCCGAACCGTCGCGGTTGTAGGTGCGGTGGTCGCCGGCGCCGAAGGTGGTGTCGTGGCCGTAGCGGCCGGAGAGCAGCCCGGAGGCGAGCGGCACGCGCGCGATGATCGCGACCCCGGCATCCGCCGCGGCGGGCAGCACCTCGTCGAGCGGCTTCATCCGGAAGGCGTTGAGGATGATCTGCACGCTCGCGACGTGCGGGCGGGCGATGGCGGCGAGCGCCTGGGCGCAGGTCTCGACGCTCACGCCGTAGCGCGCGATCCGGCCCTCGGCGACGAAGCCGTCGAGGGCGTCGAACACGGCGTCGCTCGCGTAGACGTCGTCCGGCGGGCAGTGCAGTTGGACCAGGTCGAGGGTGTCAACGTCGAGGTTGGCGCGCGACCGGTCGTTCCACTCGCGGAAGTGCTCGAGCGAGTAGTTGGCGAGCGTCTGCTCGGCGCGGCGGCCCATCTTGGTGAAGACGGTGACGTCGTCCCGGCCGCGGGTGAAGGCCCCGATGAGCCTCTCGCTGCGGCCGTCGCCGTAGACGTCGGCGGTGTCGAAGACGGTCACGCCGGCGTCGACCGCGGCCTGCAGGATCGCGGTGGCGTCGGCCTCGCTCACCTCGCCCCAGTCCGCGCCGAGCTGCCAGGTGCCGAGGCCGACGACGGACACGGGCCGGCCGAGCCGGGATGCGCTGCGAATCTCCACGACACCGAACCTACGGTGGGGGGTGTGCGAGTGACGACGGTGGACGGCGCGACGACCCGCGAGCTCCGACGCACGGTGCTGCGCGCGAACCAGCGGCCGGACGAGTTCCTGCCCGGCGACGACCGCCCCGACGCCCGGCACGTCGCCGCCCTCGACGACGACGGCCGGCTGCTCGGCACCTGCCTGGTCTTCCCGGAGCCGTGCGACTGGCGGCCCGAGACACCCGCCTGGATCCTGCGC
>CAXUNA010000040.1:0-2312 GCA_964252095.1 uncultured Jatrophihabitans sp.
CAGGCGCCGATGATGCCGATCATCGACAGCACCGCGCGGCCGCGTCCGGCGGCGTCGGGCCCGGCCGCTGTTCCTCGCCACGCTCGGCGCGCTGGTCGTGGGCCTCGCGGTCGTGGTGGTCGTCGACGCCGCGAGCGGGGTGGCGTTGCCGGTGTACGCGGTCGTCGGCGGCGCGATCGTGCTGGCCGGACTGGTGGCCGGCATCGTCGCCCGCCGCCCGGCGTTCAGCCTGATCTGGTTCCTCGTCCCGGCCGTCGTGTGGCTTGCGGCGTTCGCCGGCACCCACACGTCGTTCCGTGACGGCGCGGGGGACGTCGCCTACCGCCCGACCTCGGCGGCGGACCTGGGGACCGACTACCGGCTCGCGTTCGGGCGGGTCACGCTCGACCTGCGCGGCGTCTACGACGATCCGGCGTCGACCGGCGGTCCGCAGCAGGTGGTCGTCCGGGTCGGGGCGGGTGCCGCGCGGGTGCTCGTTCCCGCGGACGCCGACGTCACGGTGGTCGGCGAGGTCCGGGCCGGCACCGTGGTGGTCGACGGCGCGGACTCCCGTTCCGGGCGGGGCGACGGCTCGGGTTGGCGGACGCACGTGCGGGTGGCAGCGCAGGGTGACGACGGCCCGCCGCTGCTCGTCGTCCTGCAGGTCACGGACGGCGCGGCCCTGGTCGACCACGTCACATCCTGACCGGGCACACGGGGGCCTAGGGTCCTGGTCGTGGACAAGACGGTGGGAACGGCGGCGGAGGCCGTGGCGGACATCGGTGACGGCGCGTCGATCGGGGTCGGCGGGTTCGGCCTGTGCGGGATCCCGTTCGTGCTGATCCAGGCGCTGCTCGAGCAGGGCGCGACCGGTCTGCGGACGGTGTCGAACAACTGCGGGGTCGACCGCGAGGGACTCGGCACGCTGTTGTTCGCGGGCCGGATCGCGCGGACCACCGGCTCGTACGTCGGGGAGAACAAGGAGTTCGCCCGCCAGTACCTCGCCGGTGAGCTCGAGCTGGAACTGTGTCCGCAGGGCACGCTGGCCGAGCGGTTGCGGGCCGGCGGCGCCGGGATCCCCGGCTTCTACACCCCCGCCGGGGTCGGCACGCTGGTCGCCGACGGCGGACTGCCCTGGCGCTACGCCGCCGACGGGTCGGTGGCGGTGGCCTCGCCCGCGAAGGAGACCAAGGCGTTCCCCGACGCTGCCGACGGCGCGTTCGCCGACAAGGAGTACGTCCTGGAGCACGCCATCGTCACCGACTTCGCGTTGGTGCGGGCGGCGAAGGGCGACCGGCACGGCAACCTGGTCTTCGACAAGACCGCCCGCAACTTCAACCCCCTGGTGGCCGCCGCCGGCCGGATCACGATCGCGGAGGTGGAGGAGCTCGTCGCCCCCGGCGAACTGGATCCCGACCTGGTGCACACCCCCGGCATCTACGTCGACCGGATCGTTGCAGTGGGCAGCGAAGGCAAGATCGTCGAGAAGCGGACGGTGCAGGCGTGAGCAGCCCGGTGGAAGGTCGCCTGACCCGCCAGCAGATGGCGGCGCGGGTCGCCGACGAACTGGCCGACGGGTCCTACGTCAACCTCGGCATCGGGCTGCCGACCCTCGTCCCCAACTACCTCCGCCCCGGCATCGACGTGGTGCTGCACTCCGAGAACGGCGTTCTCGGCGTCGGGCCGTACCCGACCGAGGACGCCGTCGACCCCGACCTCATCAACGCCGGCAAGGAGACGATCACCGTCCGGCCCGGCGCTTCGTTCTTCGACTCGGCCGAGAGCTTCGGCATGATCCGCGGCGGGCACGTCGACATCGCGGTGCTCGGCGGGATGCAGGTGTCGGTCTCGGGCGACCTCGCCAACTGGACCGTCCCCGGCAAGATGATCAAGGGCATGGGCGGCGCGATGGACCTCGTCCACGGCGCCGCGCGCGTCATCGTGGTCATGGAGCACACGGCGAAGGACGGTTCACCGAAGATCCTCGACCGGTGCGAGCTGCCGCTCACCGGCAAGGCCTGCGTCCAACGCATCGTCACCGACCTCGCCGTCATCGACATCACCCCTGACGGTCTGGTCCTCATGGAGATCGCGCCGGGCGTCACCGTGGAGACCGTCAGGTCGCTCACCCAACCCGCGCTCGTCGAGTACGAGGGGTTGCACGAGATCGCGGTGCGCTGACGTGGCCGACTGGGCCGCGCGGGTCACCGCCGCGGCCACGGACTGGGTCTACGTTCCGGACGGCGCGCCGGTGGTGCGGCGCGACGAGTTCTCCCTGGTCGGCTACCCGGACACGTTCGCCCTGCCCACGCAGGTGTCCCGGATCCGCTCGG
>CAXUNA010000040.1:2322-12074 GCA_964252095.1 uncultured Jatrophihabitans sp.
CTGCCACACGGGCTCGCCTTTGTGCTCGCCGAACTTGATGGTGTCGCCGGGCGCTTGCGGCGCGAGGAAGATGCCCCAGCGATAGTCGGGCATCTTCACATGGTCGAAGTGCGCCCAGCCGTCGCGGCCGACCGCGACGGCTACGAGACCTTCGGCCGGGTGAACGCGGGCGGCTGGGAGGGCACCGGGCCCACGGCCGCCGACCTCGACCGGTGGGCCGTGGAGGCCGCCGACGGCCACGTCCGGGTCGTCGGTGCAGTGGAGGGCGTGCCCTGCACGACCGGCGGCATGACGCTGGTCGACGACGTCGCCCGGCTCTGGGCGGGCGTCACCCTGCCGGAGTTCCGGGGACGCGGCGGCTACCGCGCGGTCCTGGCCGAGCGACTGCGCGTCGCCCGCGAGCGCGGCGCCACGATGGGCCTGGTGAAGGGCCGGGTCGAGACGTCGGCGCCGATCCTGCGCCGCCTCGGCTTCGACGTCTTCGACGACGAGCGCGCCTACCGCAGGTCAACGGCGCACGGTGATGGCAACAGCGAGTCGGTTGGTTCGAGCGGGTCGGGGCAACACGCGTGAGGTCGGAGAGGCGGCATCGTCACTCCCACTCGATCGTGCCCGGCGGCTTGCTGGTGACGTCGAGGGCGACGCGGTTCACCTCGGCGACCTCGTTGGTGATGCGGGTGGAGATGACCTCGAGGACGTCGTAGGGGACGCGGGTCCAGTCGGCGGTCATGGCGTCCTCGGACGAGACCGGCCGCAGGACCACGGGGTGGCCGTAGGTGCGGCCGTCACCCTGCACGCCGACCGAGCGGACGTCGGCGAGCAGCACCACGGGGCACTGCCAGATCTCGCGGTCCAGGCCGGCTCGCGTCAGCTCCGCGCGGGCGATCGCGTCGGCACGGCGGAGGATCTCCAGCCGCTCGGCGGTGACCTCGCCGATGATGCGGATGCCGAGGCCGGGGCCGGGGAACGGCTGGCGCCAGACGATCCCCTCGGGGACACCGAGCTCCTCGCCGACGCGGCGGACCTCGTCCTTGAACAGCGCCCGCAGCGGTTCGACCAGACCGAACTGCAGGTCGTCGGGGAGACCGCCGACGTTGTGGTGGCTCTTGATGTTCGCCGCGCCCGCTCCCCCACCGGACTCGACGACGTCGGGATAAAGCGTGCCCTGCACGAGGAACTCGACCGGGTCGCCGCCGGCGGAGATGTCCCGGGCGGCGCGCTCGAACGCGCGGATGAACTCGCGGCCGATGATCTTGCGCTTCTCCTCGGGGTCGACGACGCCCGCGAGCGCGTCGAGGAACACCGCCGCGGCATCGACCACCACGAGGTTCACCCCGGTGGCAGCGACGAAATCCTGCTCGACCTGCTCGGCCTCGCCCTCGCGGAGCAGCCCGTGGTCGACGAACACACAGGTCAGCTGGTCGCCGACGGCGCGCTGCACGAGGGCCGCCGCGACCGACGAGTCGACGCCGCCGGAAAGGCCGCACAGCACGCGCTTGTCGCCGACCTGGGCCCGGACGGCCGCGACCTGCTCGGCGATGATGTCGGCGTCGGTCCAGTGCGGTTCGATCCCCGCGATGTCGTAGAGGAAGTGCTCGAGCATCTTCTGCCCGTGTGCAGTGTGCAACACTTCCGGGTGGAACTGGACGCCCGCGAACCCGCGCCCGACGTCCTCGAACGCCGCGACCGGCGTGGTGGCCGTCGAGGCGGTGACGAGGAACCCTTCCGGGGCGCGGGTCACGGCGTCACCGTGGCTCATCCACACCTGCTGCGAGACCGGGGTGTCGCGGAACAGCACGCCGGGGTCGGCGATCGTCAGCGACGTCCGGCCGTACTCGCGGTCGCCGGTGTGCGCGACGGTGCCGCCGAGCGCGGCCGTCATGGCCTGGAAGCCGTAACAGATGCCGAACACCGGCACCTCGCCGCCGAACAGTTCGGGTGACGTCTGCGGGGCGCCGTCGGCGTACACCGAGGCCGGTCCGCCGGACAGGATGATCGCCGCGGGCTTGCGCGCGAGGATCTCGGCCGGATCGGCGTCGTGCGGGACGATCTCGGAGTAGACGTTCGCCTCGCGCACCCGGCGGGCGATCAGCTGGGCGTACTGCGCGCCGTAGTCGACCACGAGGACGACGTCGTGGCGCGGGGATTCGGGACCGGGTTCCACGTAGGAAGTCTACGGAGCGCGCGCCCCCGTCGGCACCGCCCCGCCGTGGCGCACACTGGCCTCGTGACGACCGACACCGCGAGCCCGGTGACGCACGAGGACAACCGCGACCCCCACGTCCGCACCCGGGTGTGGAAGGACGGGAAGGTCCTCGACACCAACTACTCGCTGGAGCAGGTCTCGGACCACCTCGAGCAGCAGGACAAGCTGGTCTGGGTCGACCTGACCTCGCCCAGCCACGAGATGCTCGCCAAGCTCGCCGAGGAGATCTCCCTCGACCCGAACTCGGTCGAGGACGCGGTCGCCCGCGACGAGCGCCCGAAGGTCACGGGCTACGGCAAGTACGCCTTCGTCACCGCCTACGCGACGTCGTTCACCGACGACCAGGTCGGCTCCTGCCGGATCTCGGCCTTCGTGCTCGACCACGCGCTCGTGACCATCCACGGTGAGGACTGGACCGGCATGGACGACGTCGTCCAGCGCTGGACCGACCTCGGCCCGCTGGTGGAGCAGAACGGCGTCGACGCGCTCATCTACGGCCTGCTCGACCACATCGTCGACGGCCAGTTCGACACCGTGCAGGCCATCGACGACGAGATCGACGGGCTCGAGGACGGCCTGTTCGAGGACAAGCCGCAGAGCCGGGAGCACCAACGCAAGCAGTTCGACCTGCGCCGGGCGGTCGTCGCGCTGCGGCGGTTGGTCTCACCGGAGGCGACGATGGTGAGCGCGATGCACCGGGTGCGCGGACACCGGCACCCGGCGATGGAGTCCTACTGGGCCGACCTCGAGGACCACGTCACCCGTGTCGTCGAGTGGACCGACCAGGCCCGCGACCTGCTCAACAACGTGTTCAGCGCGAACATGTCCCTGCAGGACGCCCGCCTGAACATGGTGATGAAGAAGCTCACCGCGTGGGCCGCGATCATCGCCGTGCCGACCGCGATCACCGGTTTCTACGGGCAGAACGTCAAGTACCCGGACTTCGGCACGACGGGCGGGTTCATCGTGTCCAGCGCCGTCATCGTGGTGGCGATGGCGTTCCTCTACGTCCTGTTCAAGCGGAAGGACTGGCTGTAGCGGGGGTTTCCGCCCCCGTGCGCTGCAGCAGCTCGTGCAGGTCCTCCGCGGCCTGACCCGCGGCGGCGTCGGCGACGGCGGACACCCCGCCGAGGCCGAAGTACGAGTGGTTGAGCGACGGGAACTCCCGCGCGATGACCTCGACGCCCGCGGCCCGCAGCCGGTCGCCGTAGAAGTTGCCCTCGCCGCGCAGGACGTCCAGTGACGACGTGTGGATGACCGCCGGCGCGACGCCCTGCAGGTCGGGCCGCCGGTAGGGCGAGACCCGCCAGTCGGCGGAGTCGGCGAGCTCGACGTAGTGGCGGGCGAAGGCCTGCATGCCCTCGAGCGTCAGGCCGAACCGCTGGTGGGCGGTGTTGCGGCACATGTACGTCGCGTTGATGTCGGGGTCCTCGTAGCGGCCCGCGACGTCGGTGACGGGGTAGAGCAGCAGCTGCGCCGCGAGCGGCCGGCCGGCGTCCCGGAACGCGATCGCCACCGACGCCGCGATCTGACCACCCGCGCTGTCGCCCGCGACCACCAGGACGTCGTTGCCGCCGAACTCCGTGAGCCGCTCGGACACCGCGACGGTGGCGGCCAGGGCGTCGTCGAACGCGGCCGGGAAGCGGTTCTCCGGGGCGAGCCGGTAGGCGACCGAGACCACGACGGCGCCCGCCTGCACGCAGATGCGACGGGCGTGGCCGAGGTGCGTGTCGAGGTCGCCGACGACCCACCCGCCGCCGTGGAGGTACACGACGGTCGGCAACGGGCCCTCGAGCGCCGGGCGCAGCACCCGGATCGGGATCTCCCCGGCGGGACCGGGGAGCGTTGCGTCGGTCTCGGACGCGGGCGTGAGGTTCGGGTCGAGCGAGGCCAGTGCCGCGGCGTTGCTCTCCCGGCTCTGCACCCGCGCCTCGTCGACCGTGACCGGCGGGGCCTTCGGGCTGATCCGCAGCATCCAGCGCGCGACGTCGGGATCCAGCTCGGCACCTGCGGCGTTCTCGGTCACGTCCACCGACGGTAGTGGACGGCGGACCGGCGTCAGCCCCGCGGCGTGACGAGTGTGAGCTCGGCCCGCTGGAACTCCTTCACCGACGAGTAGCCGCACTTGGCCATCGCCCGGCGCACCGAGCCGAACAGGTTCGACGAGCCGTCGCTGTCCTCCGACGGCCCGCGCAGCACCCGCTCGAGCGTGGGCCGCACCCCCGCCCTCGGCGCCACGACCGCCGAGCGCGGCACCCGCGGGTGACCCGCGGTGGCGTCCCAGTAGGCACCGCCGCCGGGAGATTCCTCCGCGTGCGCCAGCGCTTCGCCGAGCATGACGGCGTCGGCGCCGCAGGCGATCGCCTTCGCGATGTCGCCGCCGGTGGACAGGTCGCCGTACGCGATGAGGTGGACGTACCGGCCGCCGGTCTCGTCGAGGTAGTCGCGGCGCGCCGCTGCGGCGTCGACCAACGCGGTGGCCATCGGCACGTCGATCCCGAGGACCGACGGCGTGAGCGACCCCGAGTGCGCCCCGAACCCGATGATGACGCCCGCCGCGCCACTGCGCATGAGGTGCAGCGCGGTCTGGTAGTTCGCGCACCCCCCGACCAGCACGGGGATGTCGAGGTCCGCGACGAACTCCTTGAGGTTCAACGCCTCGGGCGGGGTCTCGCCGTGCCGCTCGTTGACGACGTGCTCCGCGCTGATGACGGTGCCCTGCACGACCAGCACGTCGACACCCGCCTCGACCACGACCGGCCCGAGCTCCACCGCGTGCTGGGGCGACACCCGGACCGCGACCCGGACGTCGGTGTCGCGCAGTTCCTTCACCCGCCGGCGGAGCAGGTCCGCCGAGACCGGTGCGGCGTAGACGCGCTGTACCTCGCTGGTGTCCGAGGCCGGGTCGGCGACGGTGGCGAGCGCGGCGGTGGGGTCGTCGTAGCGGGTCCAGAGGCCCTCGCCGTCGAGGACGGCGAGCCCGCCGCACCGCTCGATCTCGACCGCCGTGGCCGGGCTGACCACGGCGTCGGACGGCGCGGCGACGAACGGCAGCCGGAAGTGGTGGGCGTCGATCTGCCACTCCACCGAGACCTTCGAGGTCCCGCGGGTGCGCCGGGTGGGCACCAGCGCGACCTCGTCGAGGCGGTACCCCCGACGGACGCTGCGACCCAGGCCGATCTCCACGGTGTCAGGCACGGCCCCATCCTGCCGCAGCGGCGGGACGTCCGGCGCCGACCCCGCGAACTCCCCACCGGTGAGTGGTCAGGAACCGGTGCGAGTGGTCGGAATTTCCCGCCCACTCGGCGGGAGAGGTGACCACTCGCGAGGTGGGCGCAGGGTCAGCGGCCGGCGTAGTTCGGGGCCTCCACCGTCATCTGGATGTCGTGCGGGTGGGACTCGGTGAGACCGGCCGAGGTGATCCGGATGAACTGGCCGCGGGCCTGCAGCTGCGGGATCGTGTGCGCGCCGACGTAGAACATCGACTGGTGCAGCCCACCGGCGAGCTGGCGCGCCACCGCGGCGACCGGGCCGCGGTAGGGCACCTGACCCTCGATGCCCTCGGGGACGATCTCCTCGTCGGAGGCGACGTCGGCCTGGAAGTAGCGGTCCTTGGAGTACGAGACCCGCCCGCGGGAGGCCATCGCGCCGAGCGAGCCCATGCCGCGGTAGCTCTTGTACTGCTTGCCGTTGACGAACACGAGGTCACCGGGCGACTCGTCGCAGCCGGCGAGCAGGGAGCCGAGCATGACGCTGTCGGCGCCCGCGACGATCGCCTTGGCGATGTCGCCGGAGTACTGCAGGCCGCCGTCCCCGATCACCGGTACCCCGGCGGGCTTGCAGGCGAGCGCCGCCTCGTGGATGGCCGTGATCTGCGGGACGCCGACCCCCGCGACCACCCGCGTGGTGCAGATGGAACCCGGGCCGACGCCGACCTTGACACCGTCGGCGCCGGCGTCGACGAGGGCCTGCGCGCCGGCCCGCGTCGCCACGTTCCCGGCGAGCACCTGCACGTGCCGCAGCGCGGGATCGGCCTTGAGCCGGCGCACCATCTCGAGCATCAGCCGGGCCTGGCCGTTGGCGGTGTCGGGCACCAGCACGTCGACGCCCGCCTCGATGAGCGCGGTGGCCCGCTCCCAGGCGTCGCCCCAGAACCCCACGGCGGCGGCGACGCGCAACCGGCCGTCGGCGTCCTTCGTCGCGAACGGGAACTGCTCGGCCTTGGTGAAGTCCTTGACGGTGATCAGCCCGCGCAGGCGGTTCTCGTCGTCGACGATCGGCAGCTTCTCGACCTTGTGCTTGGCGAGCAGGGCGGCCGCGTCGTCACGGACGATCCCCACCGGCGCGGTGACCAGCGGCATCGCGGTCATGACCTCGCGGACCGTGCGCCGCTCGAACTCCGACGGCGGGATGAACCGCAGGTCGCGGTTGGTGATGATGCCGACCAGCACGCCGGTCTGCGCCACCACCGGCACCCCGGAGATGCGGTAGCGGCCGCACAGCTCGTCGACCTCGGCGAGAGTGGCGTCGGGCCCGACGGTGATCGGGTTGGACACCATCCCCGACTCGCTGCGCTTGACGAGGTCGACCTGACCGGCCTGGTCGGCGATGGACAGGTTGCGGTGCAGCACGCCGATGCCGCCCTGCCGCGCCATCGCGATGGCCATCCGAGCCTCGGTGACCGTGTCCATCGCGGCGGACACCAGCGGCAGCCGGAGGGAGACCTCGCGGGTCAGCCGGGTGGTGGTGTCGACCTCGGACGGGATGACGTCGGTCTCGTTCGGCAGCAGCAGCACGTCGTCGAACGTGAGGCCGAGACGGACGAACGGATCGGGCAGTTCCGCGACAGCCGGATCGGCCGGAGAAGTCATGCTGCATCCTACGTCGCAACGGCCGCCGTCATTCCCGCCCGGGACACGTCGGTGAGCCCGCCGTCACCCCCAGACGCGTTCGGCGACCTCCGCCACGAGGGCGAGCTTCGCGACCTGTTCGTCGCGGGTCAGGGCGTTGCCCTCGACGGTCGAGGAGAACCCGCACTGCGGCGACAGGCACAGCTGCTCCAGCGGGACGAACCGCGACGCCTCCTCGATCCGCCGCACCAGGGCGTCGGCGTCCTCGAGCTCGGGCCGCTTGGTGGTGACCAGCCCGAGCACGACGTACTTGTCCGCCGGCACGAATCGCAGCGGTTCGAACCCGCCGGAGCGGGCGTCGTCGAACTCGAGGAAGAAGCCGTCGACGTCGAGGCCGCCGAACAACGCCTCCGCGACGAAGTCGTAGCCGCCCTCGGCCGCCCAGGACGACCGGTAGTTGCCACGACACAGGTGGGTGGTCACCGTCAGGCCGGCGGGCCGGTCGGCGAGGGCCGCGTTGATCTGGGCGATGTACCGCTCGTGCTGGCGGTCGGCGTCGCGACCCTGCGCCGCGACCTGTGCCCGCTGCGCCGGGTCGTTGAGGTACGCGAGGCTGGTGTCGTCGAGCTGCAGGTAGGTGCACCCCTGCGCCGCGATGCCCCGCACCTGGTCCGCGTACGCCGCCGAGAGGTCGGACCAGAACTCGTCCTCGTCCGGGTAGACGGCCGGATCGAGCGCCGCCGGGCCGCCGCGGTAGTGCACCATGCTCGGCGACGGGATGGTGAGCTTCGGCGTCTGCTCCGGCGTCGCGACCGACTGCAGGTAGGAGAAAGCCTCGGCGAACACGGGTGATCCGATGCCGACCTTGCCGTCGACCTTCAGCGCCGCCGACGTGAAACTCTGGTCGCCGGAATCGTTGCGGAATGCAACATCGATCTTCTCGTCGGTACGACTGATGCCGTCGATCGCGTAGATGAAGTCCATGTGCCAGGAGGTCCGCCGGAACTCGCCGTCGGTGGCCGTCTGCAGCCCGACGTCAGCCTGCAACCGGACGACGTCGGCGACCGCGGTGTCCTCGGCGGCCCGCAGCGCGGCGTCGTCGAGCTCGCCGCGGGCGTGGGCGGCGCGGGCGTCGAGCAACGCCGGCGGGCGCAGCAGGCTGCCGACGTGGTCGGCTCTGAAGGGCGGTGTCGTACGACGGGACATCGGTGTCCTCCCGGTGTGGGTGCTGGGCGGTCTCCAGCGTCCTCCCCGGATTGATCGCACCCGTTGGTGGCCGAATCCGGTGGGTCCGAACTACCGTGGGCCGCGTGACGAGCGTGGACGGTCCTCGCGACCCTTTCCTCGAGGATCCCGACGACCCCTCGCTCGCCCTCTACGACCTGCACGAGGACGACCGCGCGCCCCTCGAACCGCTCACCGAGGCCGAGCGCGACGGCCTGCTCGCCGATCTCGACGCCGTGGCGGAGTTCCGGCGGCTGCTCGGTCCCCGCGGGGTCCGCGGCCTGGTCGTCGAGTGCGACGACTGCGGCGAGCTGCACTACTTCGGCTGGGACCTCATGGCCGAGAACCTCCGCGCCCTGCTCGGCGAGGGCCGCACCCACGTCCACGAGCCGGCGTACGCACCCGATCCGGCCGACTACGTCAGCTGGGACTACGCGCGCGGCTACGTCGACGCCGTGCTGCACCGCTGATCCCGGCTCGGCCACGGCAGAAGCGACCACTCGTCTGAAACCGGTTTCACCCAGGTTCTTCGGGCAGAACCGACACAACGGCGACGGCTTCCGCAGGACTTGTTCAGCCACCGAGAGAGTGTGGGCGTGTTGGCGCGCGCCCGGTCACCCGCCGTGGTAGAGCAAGATCGTTCTCTACCCGGACAAACCCGGACAAAGGCCGCGCCATCTTGATCATTTCGTTATCAAGTTCCCGTGAAGGCCCTTGCGCCACGGGTACTGTTCCCTCAAGATCGTCAATGGAACTCACAACGATCTAACGCGGTTCCCCCGGACCGCCCGCTCGCCGTCGAGTGGGGCTGCACCGATCCGAGGGAGCAGCGGTCCACATGCCACGGGGGCACAGGGGAGGAACCACCATGGCCGATGTCCGTCACCTGCCGCCGCCGAAAGCGGAGACCTGGGCTTGGCAGCTCGGGGCCGCATGCCGCGGCATGGACACGTCGACGTTCTATCACCCGGACAACGAGCGGGGCCCGTCGCGGCGCCGTCGCGAGCGCGCGGCCAAGGCCGTCTGCTCCGGATGCCCGGTCACCGCGCAGTGCCTCACGTGGGCGATCCAGACCCGCGAGCCGTACGGCGTCTGGGGCGGCAAGTCGGTCGAGGAGCGCGAAGCGCTGATCGCCGTCGCCGCCGCCACCCAGACCGAGCAGATCGCCGGCCGCAGCGCCTGATCCGCCGCTCGACCCGCTCCACCCGCACCACCTGATCCAGCCGCTCCGCCGCTCACGCGCCGAGACCCGATCGCACCCCACCCGAGCCCCCGACTCCGGTGCGAGAAGGTCAGAGACGCCAGGACACCGACCCGGTCCGGGTTGCGCTGCACCCGCAGCGTCGGGCCAGGTCGCCACGACGACCCCCCTCACCACCCCCGTGCCGCCGGGCGTCGCGCGTCCCGGGGTGCCCCCCCGCCCCCGCCGCCCCCGGCCCCCCGCTACCGCTCGAAGATCCGTGTGGTGTCCG
>CAXUNA010000040.1:12084-14242 GCA_964252095.1 uncultured Jatrophihabitans sp.
GGGGCGCCCCCCCCGCCGGGTCGCCCGGGCCCCCCCCCGGCCCCCGGCTGGCCGGGGCGGGGGGGGGGGGCCGTCGTCGTGGTGCGGGTGGTGCAGCGGTGCAGGTCAGTGCGAGTGACCGTGTCCGCCGTGGGAGTGGCTGTCCTCGGCCTGCTCCTCGGGCTTGTCCACGATGGCGCTCTCGACCGTGAGGACGATCGCCGCGACCGAGGCCGCGTTGGCGAGCGCCGCCTTGGTCACCTTGACCGGGTCGACGACGCCGTCGGCCGCGAGGTCACCGAACTCGCCGGTGGCCGCGTTCCAGCCCTGGCCGACCGGCAGGTTCTTCACCTTGTCGACGATGACGAAGCCGTTGGTGCCGGCGTTCGCCGCGATCCACCGCAGCGGCTCGCTGACCGCGCGGCGCACGATCTCCACGCCGGTGGCCTCGTCGCCGGTGAGGCCGAGGTCGGTGTCGAGCGAGGACGCCGCGGCCTGTACGAGCGCCGCCCCGCCGCCGATCACGATGCCCTCCTCGACCGCCGCGCGGGTCGCCGCGATCGCGTCCTCGATGCGGTGCTTGCGCTCCTTGAGCTCCACCTCGGTGGCCGCGCCGACCTTGATGACGCCGACGCCGCCCGCGAGCTTCGCGAGCCGCTCCTGCAGCTTCTCGCGGTCCCAGTCGGAGTCGGTGGTCTCGATCTCGCCCTTGATCTGCGAGACGCGACCGGCGATGTCCGCGGTGTCGCCGCCGCCGTGGGTGACGGTGGTGGTGTCCTTGCTGACCGTGACGCGGCCGGCGTTGCCGAGCACGTCGAGGCCGATCGAGTCGAGCGAGAGCCCGACCTCGCTGGCGACGACCTGCGCGCCCGTGACGATCGCGAGGTCCTGCAGGAACGCCTTGCGGCGGTCACCGAAGAACGGCGCCTTCACCGCGACGACGGAGAACGTCTTGCGGATCGCGTTGACCACCAGGGTCGACAGCGCCTCGCCGTCGACGTCCTCGGCGATGATCACCAGGGACTTGTTGGCCTCGACGACCTTCTCCAGCAGCGGGAGCAGGTCGTTCAGCGAGGAGATCTTCTGGGTGGTGATGAGCAGGTACGGGTCGTCGAGGACGGCCTCGAGGGTGTCCTGGTCGGTGACGAAGTTCGGCGAGATGTAGCCCTTGTCGAACTGCATGCCCTCGGTGAACTCGAGCTCGGTCTGCAGACCGTTGCTCTCCTCGACCGTGATGACGCCGTCCTTGCCGACCTTGGTCATCGCCTCGCCGATGAGGGCGCCGATGGTGGCGTCCTGCGCGGAGATGGTGCCGACGTGGGCGATGGACTGCTCGTCGTCGACCGGCGTGGCGGCCTCGTCGAGCGCGGCGTTGACGGCCGTGACGGCGGCGTCGATGCCCTTCTTCAGCGCCATCGGGTTGGCGCCCGCGGCGACGTTGCGCAGACCGTGGGCGACGAGCGCCTGGATGAGCACGGTGGCGGTGGTGGTGCCGTCGCCCGCGACGTCGTTCGTCTTGGTCGCGACCGACTTCGCCAGCTGCGCGCCGAGGTTCTCGTACGGGTCGTCGAGCTCGATCTCGCGGGCGATGGTGACGCCGTCGTTGGTGATGGTCGGCGGGCCGTAGCTCTTGTCGAGCACGACGTTGCGGCCCTTCGGGCCGAGCGTCACCTTGACGGTGTCGGCGAGCTTGTCGATGCCGCGCTCGAGCGCGCGGCGGGCCTTCTCGTCGAAGACCAGTTGCTTGGCCATGTGTTCCTCTCAGAACGGGGGTGGAGCGGAGTGGCAGATCTCAGGGCGTGCAGACACGACCGCCGGGCCCGGTCGAGACCGGACCCGGCGGCGGTGTGGTGGGTGTCGCGCAGCGCCACGGGGCGCCGGCGGGCGACCTACTTGTCGATGACGGCGAGGACGTCGCGCGCGGAGAGCACGAGGTACTCCTCGCCCGCGTACTTGACCTCGGTGCCGCCGTACTTGCTGTAGAGCACGACGTCACCCACGGTGACGTCGAGCGGGACGCGGTTGCCCTTGTCGTCGATGCGGCCGGGGCCGACAGCGAGGACGGTGCCCTCCTGGGGCTTCTCCTGCGCCGTGTCGGGGATGACGATGCCGGAGGCGGTGGTGGTCTCGGCCTCGTTCGCCTGGACGACGATGCGGTCCTCGAGCGGCTTGATGCTGA
>CAXUNA010000041.1:0-14165 GCA_964252095.1 uncultured Jatrophihabitans sp.
AACTCGCCGAGCGGACCGGGGGCGTCGACCTCGGCGACCCGTGGCGCCGGTTCGCCCCCGACTCGCCCGCCGGCCGGATGTGCTCGGCCGCCACGGTGCGGCTCGCGCGCCCGCCGCACCGGACGGCCGCCGCCCTCGCCGTCCCGCTCGACCTGGGTCGGACCCCCTCGGGTGTCGGGACGACGCAGGCCGCGCTCGGCCGGACGTTGCTCGACCTCATCCGCGCGGCACCGGACGTCGGTGGGCGGATCGTCACGGTCAGCCCCGACGTCTCCTCCAGCACCAACCTCGCCGGGTGGGTCAACAAGGTCGGCGTGTGGTCGCACGAGACCCGCAAGGACTGGTTCACCGACGACACCGAGACGATCCTGCACTGGCGGGAGCAGCCGGTGGCCCAGCACATCGAACTCGGGATCGCCGAGACCAACCTCGTCGGGTTGATCGCCGAGCTGGGTGCGACCTGGTCGCGGTGGGACGAGCCGCTGCTGCCGATCGGCGTGCTGTACGACCCGTTCGTCGAACGCGCGTTGGAGCCGTGGTCCTACGGCATCTACGCCGGTGGGCAGTCGATCCTCGTCGGCACCCCCTCCGGTGTGACCCTGGCTGCCGAGGGCGGTGCCCACCAGTCGATCACGACACCGTCGATCGGGCTGGAACAGCCGGGTTGCGTGACCTACGAGCCCGCCTTCGTCCAGGACACGGAGTGGTGCCTGCTCGCTTCACTCGGACAACTCGGCCGGCCCGGTGGGCGCTCGGCGTACCTGCGGTTGTCGACCCGGCCGGTCGACCAGACGGCGGCGGCCGTGCCCGCCGACGAGGTCGCCCGGGAGCGCCGGCGCCGGCAGGTGGTCGCCGGCGGCTACGTGCTCCGACGGGCCGACGCGCCCGTCGTCACGGTGGTCGGCATGGGGGCGATGGTGCCGGAGACCCTGGAGGCCGCCGACCGGCTCGCGTCACTCGGTTTCGCACCCGACGTCGTCTGTGTGACCAGCCCCGGCCAGCTGTTCCGCGCCCTGCAGGCGAGGCGCGGCCTGGGCGAGGACCCGAGCTGGATCCTCGACGCCATCCTGCCGGCCGCGCGGGCCCGACCGATGGTGACGGTCCTCGACGGGCACCCCCACACGTTGGCGTTCCTGGCCGGGGTCAACCGGGTCCCGGCCACCCACCTCGGCGTCACCGGCTTCGGTCAGAGCGGGGACCTCGCCGACGTCTACCGCCACCACGGCATCGACGCGGTCGGCATCGTCGGTGCGGCCCTGGATCTCGTCGACTGACGCCTCACCGCGCCCGGGCGGGTCCGCGGATACAGTCCCACCGTGACCACCCGCCCGCGCGCCGCGAAGGCGACCCCGGAGGGGAACGGCGCGAAGCCCGCTGCCACACCGGGTACGCGCAAGGCGCTCGTCGA
Source organism: uncultured Jatrophihabitans sp. (assembly GCA_964252095.1). Lineage (GTDB taxonomy): Bacteria > Actinomycetota > Actinomycetes > Mycobacteriales > Jatrophihabitantaceae > CAXUNA01. The sequence goes on from CAXUNA010000041.1 coordinate 1,409, forward strand.
GACGCAGATCCTCGAGGCCGCGACGGAGTTGTTCGCCGCGCGGGGGTTCTCGGGCACCAGCCTGCAGGACATCGCCGAGGCCACCGGTCTCACCCGGCCCGCGCTCTACCACTACTTCTCGAGCAAGGAAGACCTCCTCTCGCGGCTGGTCAGCGAGGTCACGGTGGGCCCGGCGGCCGACCTGCGGCGGATCCGCCGCCGCACCGGCCCGCCGGCCACGGAACGGCTGCACGCGATGGCCGCGTCCATCGTGGAGCTGCAGGCGCTGCACCCCTCGCGGTTCCGGATGCTCGTGCGCTCCGAGGCCGACCTGCCGGAGACGCTCGCGAGCACCTACGCCGCCGGGCGCCGCAGCGTGCTCCGGGAGTTCTCGTCGGTGATCGACGAGGGGGTGGCCTCGGGGGAGTTCCGCCCGGTCGACGCGCGCACCGCGGCACTCGGGATCATCGGTCTCTGCAACTGGGTCGCGTGGTGGCACCGGCCCGGTGACGACGCCGAGGACCGTCGGGTGATCGCCTCGCTGGCGGACATGGCCGTCGCGTCGGTGGTGGCGAACGACCCCCGCGAGACCTCGGCGAGCGGTGTGGGCCGGGTCGTCGAACTGCTCAAGCAGGACGTCGCCGCCCTCGAGCGCCTCACGCAGGAACCCCGCACCGAGCGCTCCTGACTGAGCTGACCCCTCCGTCGTTTTCTCGACACATCGGTCGGACGGCGGGCACGATGGGGTCATGACCACCGCGCGGGAACTGCTCGACCTCATCGCCGACTACGTCGCCGAGAAGAACGGTGTGGCCGACGACGTCCGGCTGCAGGACATCGCCCAACGCTTCGACGTCGCCTTCGGTGACGCGGTCATCGACCGCGCCAGCATGCAGAACGAGGCCTGAGGTCCCACTCTTGACACAGGCGTAGAATAATCGTCGTCAGCGTCAATCAGGAGGTCGAGCGTGTCGGTACACCGCGTCGGGTTGGTCGTCCCCAGCTCGAACGTCACCGTCGAGACGGAGATGCCGGCGCTCCTGGGCCGTCACCCCTCGGCGACGTTCTCGTTCCACGGGAGCCGGATGCGCATGCACACCGTCTCGCCCGAGCAGCTGCGCGCGATGAACGCCCAACGCGAACGGTGCATCCTCGAACTCGGTGACGCCGGCGTCGACGCGATCCTCTACGCGTGCCTGGTCGCGCTCATGGTCGGCGGCCCGGGGGAGCACCAGCGGGTCGAGTCGGCCGTCGCCGAGCAGCTCGCCACCGGCGGGTCCGCGGCGATCGTCCGCTCGAGCGCCGGCGCGCTCGTCGAGGGTCTGCGGGCGCTCGGCGCCCGCCGGATCGCCCTCGTGACGCCCTACCTCCGGCCGCTGGCCGAGCAGGTCGTCGCCTATCTCGAGGCCGAGGGCTTCGAGGTCGCCGACTGGCGAGCGCTCGAGGTCGCCGGCAACGCCGAGGTCGGCTGCATCCCCGGCGACCGGGTGATGACGGCCGCCCGCGAGCTCGACCTCACCGGCGTCGACGCCCTGGTCATCTCGGCCTGCGTGCAGATGCCCTCGCTCGACCTCGTCGACGTCGCGGAGGAGGAGTTCGGCCTGCCCGTCCTCTCCGCGGCCACCGCGGGCGCGTACAGCCTGCTCACCGGTCTCGGTCTGACCGTGGACCTGCCCGGCGCGGGCAGCCTGCTCCGCCCGCGCGTCACCCAGCACGCCTGAACCAGCACCACCGAGGAGGACGCATGACACTCGAGCACAAGGTCCGCGGCGTCGACCACGTCGCCTACCCGACCTTCGACCCGGCCGGGACCGTGAAGTTCTACCGCGACGTGCTGGGCTTTCCCGTCGTGCACTCGATCTGCGCGGCGGGTTGGGGCCCGGAGAAGCACCCGGACTTCATCCACTTCTTCTTCGACATCGGCAACGACGACCGGCTCGCGTTCTTCTACTACTTCGGTCTCGAGCCCTACGAGGGCGGTCCGAAGGGTGACGCCTACTCGCGGTTCGCGGCGGACGTCCCGGAGTTCTTCGTCCGGTCACGTCACCTCGCGATCCACGTCGACAGCGAGGACGACCTGCTCGAGTACCGCCGCCGCCTCGACGGTTCGTCGTGGCCGGTCGAGATGCAGATCCAGCACGAGACGATCGAGTCGATCTACACCCACGACCCGAACGGCTACATGATCGAGGTGACGCGCGCGCTGCGCCCGGTGACGCCGCAGGAGGACCTCGACGCCGAACTCACGATCGACGCGCTGGTCGACGTCGTCTCCGGTCCCGACCCGAGCATGGCCGCGCTGCTCACCCGGAAGGCCGAGCTGATCGTGGAACGTGCGGCGGCCTGGCAGGAGGAGCAGGACGCGCGCGAGATCGCGGACGCCCCGGCGGAACCGAGCCGGGTGTGACCACCCTGTTCGTGCTCGACGTCCCCGAGAACGTCCCGGTCGCCGACGTCGCCGGCACCGATCCCGAGGTCAGCGTCGACCGCGTGGGCCCCTACTTCCGGATCAGCGCCGCGGGGGCGATCGTCGTCGACCGGCGCGCGACGGGATGTCGTCACGCCGTCTGGTACTCCAGCGTCGCGGGTCTCGCCGGCGGCCGGATCACCCAGCACGACAAGGACGCCCTCCGGGTCGAGCCGACGTGACCGCGCCGGCCGCCCGGGTCGGGGCGGGCCGGTGGGTCGAGGCCGGGCGGTTCCCCGACGGCACCATCGAGACCACCCACCAGCTCACCACCGCCGACGACGCCGGCGTGAGCGGTGTGCTCCGCACCGTCCCGGGTGCGACGACGGTGGTGTGCATCGCCCACCCGCGGCAGGACGTCACCCACCACGTGCTGGTGCCGGACCTCCTCGCCGCCGGCGTCGCGGTGTGGACGCAGGGCACGCGCTCGCCGAACAACGACATCTCGCTGCTGCACGAGCAGGCGGTGCTCGACATCGCCGCCGGCCAGAACTTCCTCCGGGCGAGCGGCTGGGAATCCGTCGTGACACAGGGGCATTCCGGCGGCGGAACGCTCTTTGCGTTCTACCACGAGCAGGCGGGTCTGCCGCCCGGCGAGCGCATCGCGAAGGGCCCGTCCGGCCGCCCGACCGGCTTCGCCGACGCCGACCTGCCGGTTCCGGACGGCGCGGTGTTCATGGCGCCGCATCCCGGGCAGGGCGCGTTGCTGCTCCGGCTCATCGACCCGTCGGTGGTCGACGAGACCGACCCGCTCTCGGTCGATCCCGCCCTGGATCCGTTCGCCGCCGCCAACGGGTTCGTGCCCGCGCCCGACTGGTCCTCGTACGACCCGGCGTTGGTCGAGCGCTACCGCGCGGCGCAGCGGGAACGGGTGGCGCGGCTCGACGCCGTGGCGCGGGAACGGGTGGCGGAGGCGGCGACCGCGCGCCAGGCCTTCACGGCCTCCCAGGACCCGGCGGACCGCCGCCGGGCCATCGCCCCGCGCGTGCTCACCGTCTACCGCACCGACGCCGATCTCCGGTTCGTCGACCGTGCGCTGGACCCGAACGACCGGCCCTACGGGTCGTTGTTCGGGCGCCGGCCCGACCTCACCGACTACGGTCTGGTCGGCTTCGGCCGGTTCGCCACCCCGGACGCCTGGCTGTCGACGTGGTCGGGGCGCTCGAGCAACGCCGACTTCCTGCGCTGCGCACCGGGGGTCCGGACACCGACGTTGCTCATCGGACTCTCCGGCGACCAGGCCTGCTTCCCGCGCGACCTCGACGCCATGGCCGACGCGCTCGGAACCGCTGACCTCACCCGCACCGAGGTCGCCGGCACCCACTTCGGGGGCGCGATCCGCCGGGGCGAGCCCACCGGCGCGGCCCTCGCGGCGCAGCGGATCGGCCCGTGGCTGGCCGAACGCTTCCCGCGCGCCTAGCCCCTGCCTCTTGACTCGGGTTACCAAAGCGTCGAATACTCAACGACGTTGTCAATTCTTCGGACGCAAGGGAGCGACTGGGTATGGCCTATGTCATCGGAGTGGACGTCGGGGGCACCTTCACCGACGCGGTCCTGGCCGACGAGAACGGCACCGTCATCGCGGCCAAGGCGCCGTCGACGCCGCCCGACTACTCCGACGGCGTCCTCGACGTCATCGCGTCGCTCGCGGCGCAGGTCGGGTCGAGCGTCGGGGAGATGCTCGGCAACACCCACCACATCGCGCACGGCACCACGTCGTCACTGAACGCGCTGGTGATGGGCAACGTGCCGCCGGTCGGGTTCATCACCACCCGCGGTCACCGCGACTCGATCTACATCATGAACGTCGAAGGTCGCTACCTCGGCAGCTCGCCCGAGCAGATGCAGAACGTGCTGACCCAGAGCAAGTCCCACGGCCTGGTGCCCAAGCGTCATGCGTGGGAGGTCACCGAGCGGCTGGACCGCGACGGCACGGTCGTCGTCGCGCTCGACGAGGACGACGTCCGCACCGCGGTGCGGGCCCTGCTCGACGACGGCATCCGCGCGATCGCGGTGTCGCTGCTGTGGTCGTTCCGCAACCCGGCGCACGAGCAGCGGATCCGGGAGATCGTCCGCGAGATCGACGCCGACGTGTTCGTGTCGCTGTCCTCCGAGGTGAGCCCGCGCATCCGCGAATTCGCCCGCAGCGCGACCACGATCATGAGCACGCAGATCGGCCCGGGCCTGCGCGACTACCTGACCTCGCTGGAGGACAAGCTGAAGGCGCAGGGCCTCGCCGGCCCGCTGCTGGTCATGCAGAGCAACGGCGGCGCCGTCGCCGCCAGCGAGGCCCCGGCCACCGCGATCAGCACCGTCGGGTCGGTGCTGACCGGCGGCGTGATCGGGTCGGCGTCGCTGGCCCGGCAGCTCGGCCACCGCAACATCGTCAGCACCGACGTCGGCGGAACCACCTTCCTCGTCGGGCTCATCGTCGACGGCGAGCCGGTGCGGACGTCGTCGACGATCATCAACCACCACCCGATCAACGTGCCGAGCCTCGAGGTGCACGCCATCGGGTCCGGCGGCGGTGCCATCGCCTGGATCGACGCGGGCGGCAACCTGCAGGTCGGTCCGCACAGCGCGCAGGCCGTTCCCGGCCCCGCCTGCTACGGCAACGGCGGCACCGAGCCCACCAACACCGACGCCAACCTCGTGCTCGGCATCCTCACCCCGCACGGGCTGCTGGGCGGCGCGCGCTCGCTCGACCTAGAGGCGAGCCGCGCGGCGATCCGCGTCAGGATCGCCGAACCGCTCGGGCTGTCGGTCGAGGACGCCGCGGCCGCCATCTACGCGATCCAGAACGCGCAGACCGGCGACCTGCTCCGCAAGGTCGTGGTGGAGGCCGGCCACGACCCGCGCGAGTTCGTCCTCTACGCCTTCGGTGGCGCCGGCCCCGCGCACTGCGCCGGGTACGCCGCGGAGCTCGGCGTCGCCGACGTCGTGGTGCCGCTCGGCCAGGTCGCCTCGGCGTTCTCCGCCTACGGTCTCGCCGCCTCCGACATCGCGCTGGCCGCCGAGCTGTCGGACCCCGCCCCGTTCCCGATGGAGCCGGTGCGGGTCGAGAAGAACTTCGCCCAGCTGGAGACGCAGGTCCGTGACGGCCTGGAACGACAGGGGGTGCGGTTCGCCCGCGTCGACGTCTTCCGCGAGATCGACATGCGGTACTCGATGCAGCTGGCCGAGCTCGCGGCCGCGGTGGACGAGGGGCCCATCGACGAGGCCCAGATCGCCACGGTCGCCGCCCGCTTCGAGCAGAGGTACGCCGACGTCTACGGCGCGGGCGCGGGGTTCCGCGAGGCCGGCATGCAGGCCATCACCTACCGGGTGCGTGCGGTCGGCGTCCTGCCGTTCTCGCCGAGCCTGCCCGACGCCCTGCCCGCGGACGGCTCCGACGCGTCGTCGGCCGTCAGCACCCGGCGGCCGGTCCGGCTCGGCACCGCGGGTTACGTCGACACCGACGTCTACGACTACTCCAAGCTGCGCGCCGGCCACACCGTCACCGGCCCGGCCGTCATCGAAGTGCCCACGACCACCGTCGTCGTGCCGGACGGGACGACCGGAACCGTCGACACCCTCGGCAACCTCACGATCTCCCGTACGAGCGCTCGCGAAGGGGCGACCTCATGACCATGCCCGTTGCCGGTTCCGAGCAGTTCTCGAGCCGCCCCGTCGACCCCGAGGTCCTCGCGGCGTCGCTGCCGGACAAGCTCCCGGTCCACAGCGTCACCCAGGAGCAGATCGACGCGCTCGACCCGCTCACCTACGAGGTGGTCCGACACCGGTTGTGGTCGGTCACCGAGGAGATGGGCGAGGCGCTCAAACGCATGTCGGGCTCGCCGATCGTGACCGACGCCAACGACTTCGACTTCGCCATCAGCGACGAGCTCGGCCAGGAGGTGCAGGTCGGCCTCTACAACACGATGCTGGTGGGCGCGGTCGACCTCGCCGTCTACTGGACGCTCCAGAACCGGGCGGAGAACCCCGGCATCGCCGAGGGCGACATGTTCCTGTGCAACGACCCGTGGGTCGGCGGCGGGCTGCACCAGAACGACGTCATCGTGTTCCAGCCGATCTTCCACGACGGCAAGCTGTTCGCCTGGACCAGCGCGGTCTGTCACGAGCCGGACCTCGGCGGCGTCGGCCTCGGCTCGTTCGCACCGGCCGCCCAGGACGTCTTCTCCGAATCGTTGCCCACGCCACCGGTCAAGGTGGTGCGGGACTTCCAGATCCAGCGCGACATCGCCGACCTCTACGTGCGCCGCTCGCGGGTGCCCATGCTGGTCGGGCTCGACCTGCGCGCCCAGGTCGGTTCGAACAACGTCGGTCGGGAACGGATCCTCGCCGTCATCGAGCAGTACGGTGCCGACACGGTGAAGGCCGTGATGAAGCGGATGATGTCCGACGCCGAGTCACGCCTGCGGGCCAAGCTCACCGACCTGCCCGACGGCACCTGGAACGCCACCGGTTACCAGGACCAGTCGCACGAGGGCGACCGCAGCCTGCACAAGATCACCCTCGCCATGACCAAGGCGGCCGACCACCTGACCTTCGACTTCACCGGCACCGATCCGCAGGCCGGTGTCATCAACTGCACGTGGGCCGGCATGCGGGGTGGGGTGATGCTGGCGCTGCTGCCGATCCTCGCGGGCGACATCCCCTGGTCCGCGGGCGGTCTCATGCGGTGCTTCGACCTCGTCGCCGAGGAGGGCACGATCAACAACGCGACGTTCCCCGCGGCCGTGAGCCGCGGGCCGATCGGCCCGGCGTGGCTGACGGGCACGCTGGTCGCCGAGTGCCTGTCGCAGATGCTCGACACCAACGTCGAGCTGGGCCGCAGCGTGCAGGCCTCCTGCTGCGGGACGTGGGACACGGCCGTGTTCGCCGGGCTCGACGAGCGAGGCGCGGTACCGGTGCCCTTCCTCAACATCATGATGGAGCCGATGGCGGGCGGGTACGGCGCGCGCCCGCACGTCGACGGCATGGACACCGGCGGGCTGTTCTGCATCCCGATGGGCCGGGTCCCCGACACCGAGATGTCCGAGTTCCTCTACCCGATGCTGATGCTGTGGCGCCGGGAGGAGCCGGACTCCGGCGGTCCCGGGCGGCAGCGCGGTGGCGTGAGTGCGTCGCTCGCGATGACCCCGTGGGGCACGAGCATGCCGATGGGCCTCGTGCTGGCGTCGGCCGGCAAGGCCGTTGCACAGAACAACGGTCTGTCCGGTGGCTATCCCGGCAACACCGGGCTCGACGTCCTGGCCCGGGGGACGAACGTCGCGGCCGCCCTCGCCGCCGGCTCCATGCCGTCGAGCCTCGCGGCCGTCGGGGGCGAACAGACCCCGGGCCAGAACTACTCGCAGACCTACGTCGCCCCGGGCGACGTGTTCTACATGCACTGGCAGGGCGGCGGCGGTTACGGTGACCCGCTGCGTCGGGAACCCGACGCGGTGGCGATCGACGTCCGCGAGGGCAAGGTCACGCGGGCGGCCGCCCGGTCCGCCTACGGCGTGGTCATCGCCGACACCGGCGACGTCGATCCCGCGGCCACGACGTCGCTCCGGCACGAACTGCTGGACTCCCGCCGCGGCCGGTCGACCGACGACGCGGGTGGGGACGCGACCGTCGATCTCGACACCGCCACCCGGCTCGACGAGAACCTCGTGCTGGCCGACGACGCCGGCCACCCCGTGGTGGGATGCGCCCACTGCGGTCACCGCCTCGGCGACAGCCGAGTCGGTCCGCACCTGGCCCTCGCCCGCTACGACGGGCCGGCGTCCGAGGCCGGCCCGCAGGTCGTGGCCGACGCGGCCGACTACGTCGACGACGCGGTCGTGTTCCGCCAGTACTGCTGCCCGCAGTGCCTCACCGCCATCTGGTCGAGCATCGTGCCGGTCGACCACCCCGACCACGTCTCGGCGCTGGACCGGTTCCTGCCCGCGGGGGCCGTGTGAGGTCGCACCGATGGAGCTGAACCGCGTCGCCGTGCTCGGCGGCGGGCCGGGCGGCCTGTACGCGGCCCGGTTGCTGAAACTGGCCCACCCCGCGTGCGAGGTCGACGTCTACGAGCAGGGCACCGCCGCGACGACCTTCGGGTTCGGGGTGGGGCTCGCCCCGGGCACGCAGCGCAACCTGTACGCCGCCGACGCGGACTCGTTGACGGCGATCCTCGACCGCAGCCGGCACCACGACATGAGCCTGCGGGTCGGTGACGCCGTCGCCGAGATGCCGAACGACAGCCTGCGGGCCATCGCCCGGTCGACCCTGCTCGAGGTGCTGCAGGCGCACGCCCGCGCGGCCGGCGTGCGCCTGCACCTCGGAGCCCGGGTCGACATCGACCACCTCGACGCCGACCTGGTCGTCGCGGCCGACGGCATCAGCAGCGCCACCCGCGACCGGTGGGCCGACAACTTCGGGGTGCACGTCGACGTCGGCGAGGCGCTGTACCTGTGGTGCGGCAGCGACTTCGCGGTGCCGAGCGCGTTGTTCATGCCGGTCGAGACCGAGGCGGGAACCTTCGTCACGCACGCGTACCCGTACGCCGCCGACCGCAGCACCTTCCTCATCGAGACCGACGAGGCGACCTGGCGGGCGGCCGGTTTCGAGGCCACCACGCATGCCCTCTCGGACGGTGCGCCCGACGCGTCGGACCAGATCGCGCTCGACTACCTCACCGCCGCGTTCGCCGAACCGCTGGAGGGACACCGGTTGATCGGCAACCGCACCCGGTGGATGCGCTTCCGCACCATCCGGTGCGACCGCTGGAGTCACGGGAACGTCGTGCTGCTCGGGGACGCCGCGCACACCGCGCACTACTCGATCGGGTCGGGGACCAAGCTCGCGATGGAGGACGCCATCGCGTTGGTCGCCGCGATCGATGCCGCGGACAACGTTCCCGACGCCCTGGCCGCCTACGAGGCGGCGCGGCGGCCGGCGGTCGAGCACCTGCAGGAGGTGGCCGAGCGGAGCCGGCGGTGGTGGGACACCTTCCCCGACCGGCTCGACGTGCCGGTGAACCGGTTGCTCGTCGCCTACATGACGCGGGCCGGGAAGGTGTCGCTGACACGGTTCGCCGACTCGACGCCCTCGGTGGTCCGCGACGCGCTCGCGGAGTTCGCGGGCGGGCCGGTCCCGGACGACGTGCTCGACGACATCGAGAAGTTCGTCCTCAGCCGGCCGGGCTCACGTGGTGGGGTCGAGTTCGACGACCGGGTCTCGCCGCTCCCGGCAGGATCGACCGTGCGCCTCGACGGGCCGGCCGACCGCGACGCCCTGCTGGACCGGCTCGACCACGCCGAACGGGTGCGACAGCAGGAACCGCTGCCGGTCACCGTGGTCGGCCCGGAGGAGCACCTGGACGATCTCGTCGCCGGACTGGTGGCGGGCCGCACGGACAAGATCGAGGTGACGCCACGCGTATGACCACCACCCTCCGAGACGACGACGTCCGGCTGCCACCGTTCCCCGCCGACCGGGTCGAGCGCTACCGCGCGGCCGGGCTGTGGGGCGACGCCACCATCGCCGAGCAGTTCCACCGCTCCGCCGTGGAGCACGCCGACCGCACCGCGGTGGTGAGCGCCGAGGGCCGGTTGACCTACCGCGAGCTCGACGAGGTCACCGACCTGCTGGCCGCGGGGCTCCTCGGGCTCGGCCTGCAGCCCGGCGACCCGGTGCTGTTCCAGGTCACCAACAAACTGCACACGGTCACGGCGTGGTACTCGGTCCTGAAGGCGGGGCTGATCCCGATCGCCACCCTCTCGCTGCACCGCCGGCACGAGATCAGCCAGATCGCCGCCCGGACCGGCGCGGTCGCCCACCTGGTCGAGATCGACGACGCCGACACCTTCGACCTCGCGGCTCTGGCCGAGGAGATCCGCGTCGGACAACCGACCGTGCGGCAGGTCCTGACCGTGGGCACGGCGTCGCGGTCCACACCCGGCCACGTCCGGCTCGAGGACCTCGACACCGGTGACCCCGCCGTGGCCCGCGCGGCCGTCGAGCGCGTCCAGGCGGGCATCGACCCGGACGCCGTCGCCGTCTACCAGCTCTCCGGTGGCACCACCGGGGTGCCGAAGGTGATCCCGCGCCGGCACGCCGAGTACTGGTACAACGCCCAGGCCTACGCCGCGCGGCTCGGCTGGGACGCCGACGCCCGCGTCGCGCACCTGATCCCGATCATCCACAACGCCGGCGTCGCCTGCAGTCTGCACGCGTCCCACAGCGTCGGCGCCTGCCTCGTGCTCGGCACGCCCGACGCCGTCCGGTCGCTGCCGCTGCTGGTCCGGGAGCAGATCACCGACGTCCTCATCGGCCACGGGCACTTCCAGTCCCTGGCCGACCGCGGCGTCCCCGAGTTGGCACCGCACCTGCGGCGGGCGATCCTCTCGGGCACCAAGATCCCGCCGCGGTTGTTCGAGCACGTCGAGTCGTACGGCGTGTGGGTCGGTCAGTTGTTCGGCATGGCCGAAGGTCTGCTCGCCGTCAGCGAGCACGATTCCCCGCGCGAGGCCCGGCTCACGACCGTCGGCACCCCCGTCTCGCCGCTGGACGAGTTCCGCATCCTCGAGCCCGGCACCGAGACCGAACTGCCCGACGGGACGACCGGCGAGCTGTGCTGCCGCGGGCCGTACACCCTGCCCGGATACCTCGACGCCGCCGAGCACAACGCGGTCGCGTTCACCTCCGACGGCTTCTACCGGACCGGTGACCTCGCCTCGGTGCGGGTGTTCGACGGTGCCCGGTGCCTGTCGATCGACGGCCGGATCAAGGACGTCATCAACCGCGGCGGTGAGAAGGTCAACGCCGAGGAGGTCGAACTGCTCCTGCTCCAGCACCCCGGCATCGAGCAGGCGGCCGTGGTGGCCATGCCCGATCCGCGGCTGGGGGAGCGGGCGTGTGCGTTCGTCGTCGCCGCCGGCGAGGTCCTCGGCCTCGAGGAGGTCCGGGCGCACCTGTCGGCCCTCGGCGTCGCGAAGTACAAGTGGCCGGAGCGGTTGGAGTGGGTCGCCGACCTGCCGCGCTCGAAGGTCAACAAGATCGACAAGAAGACGCTGCGCGAGCAGGCCGCGGGCTTCGCCGTCTGAGGGCTACGAGACCCGCTTCAGCACGACCGTCCCGAGTTTCGCGGTCTTCTCGCTGGTGACGAACACGTTCCCGCAGGCGTCGGCGTAGCGCGGCGCGGTGATGCACCAGGCGTGACGCCCGGTGGTCAGCCGACCGACCCGGAAGGTGCCGGCCGCCGCTGTGGTCGCCGTCGCGTCGACGAAGTCGCCGGTCACGGTCGCCGTCGCTCCCTTCACCGCGGTGCCGAACTGGTCCACCACCGTGCCGGACACGCCGCCCCCCGCCACCAGGGTGGAGTTGTGGGTGGTGACCGTGCCGGCGCCGACGGTGACGGTGAAGGCCGCGGGGTCGTAGCCGTCGACGGCCGGGACACCGGCGTCCGCCGCGTACGGGGAACCGATGCAGACGTTGGTCTCGCCGGCGGGCAACCGGGTGATGCGGTAGTTGCCGTTGACGTCGCTGGTCGTGCCCGGCAACGTGGGACCGACGTCGAGGAACGGGCAACCGGCGACCGGCCAGGGGTAGACGGCGACCTTCCCGACTCCACGTCCCTGCGCATCGGTCAACCGTCCGACGATCTCCGCCGCCCTGGGCAGCACGAGGCCGATCCCGCTCGTCGTGCTGCCCGCCTTCGGGTGCAGGTTCGTGCACGCGGTGGTCGTGCGCTTGTGGGAGCAGGCGTCGGCGTACCCGGTCGCCGAGGTCCCCCCGGTCGCCTGGTCCGCCACGGTGTCGACGTAGAAGGTGTCGCTGTCGTCGAGCGGCACCACCAGGCGGTACGAGCCGTCCGCCTTCGACACGGTGGTCGCGATCGTGATCGGAGGGAAGGCCGAGAACTGGAACTGCGCCTGGACGGTCACGTGCTGCAGCGGGAACCCGTCGGCGCCGGTGACGACTCCGGTCACCACCGCACTCGTGCTCGCGGCTGCAGCGGGTGTGGCGGACACCCCGAGCGCGGGGGGGCCCGCGGCCGCCGCGGCGAGGACGACCCGGATCCGGCGGGACGAGCGGGTGGTGCGCACAGGGTTCCTCCGTTGATCAGGGCGCTGACGCCGTGGCAGAAGGTAGCCCAGTCCACAGTCGCTGCGGAAGGCTCGTCCCGAGGAGAGCACGGGAACCGGTGTCACCCGCCCGCGGCCGCCCGGACGATGACGGCGATGGCGGCGGCGCCGGGATCCTGCACGTCGGTGAGGTGTTCCTGCGACACGTAGGCGGACCGGCCCGCGGCGGCCGACGTCATCGACGCGGTGGCCG
>CAXUNA010000042.1:0-14138 GCA_964252095.1 uncultured Jatrophihabitans sp.
GTCGCACCCCGTGCCCGCGGGCGGCACCACCACCTTGCAGGTCACCGGCCGGGCGGGCGTCCCGGCCGCCGCCGGCGCCGCGGTCCTCAACATCACCGCGGTCGGTGCGGGAGCCGCGGGCTACCTCAGCGTGTTCCCGGGCACCAGCCCCACCGGGTCGAGCAACCTCAACTTCGCGACCGGTCAGACCGTCGCGGGGCTGACCGCGGCGCGGCTCGACCCCGACGGCACCGTGACGATCCTCAACTCGTCGGCCCGCCCGCTGCAGGTCACCGTCGACGTCGCCGGCTGGTTCCGCGGCACCACCGCCGCACAGAAGGGGAACTTCTCCTTCCTCGCGCCCGCCCGCGTCTTCGACACCCGGAGCGGGAACAACACCGCGCGGGTGCCGCTCAGGTCCGGGGAGGCCCGCGTCGTGCCCGTGACCGGTCACGGCGGCGTGCCCACCTCGGGCGTCGCGGCCGTGGTCCTCAACGTCACGGCCACCACCACCACCGCCTCGGGGTACCTCACCGTCTACTCGGGCACGACCAAGCCCACGGCCAGCACGCTGAACTTCAACGCCGGGCAGACCGTGCCGAACCTCGTGGTCGTGCCGCTGACGGCGGGATCGATCACGGTCTACAACGGCAGCGGAAGCAGCGCGGACGTCCTCGCCGACGTCGCGGGCTTCGTCCGCTCGACCGACGTCACCGCGCCGAACACGTCGTCGAGCCGGTACGTCAACGACCTGCTGAGCTCCGACAGCGACGCGACCATCACGACGAAGATGTCCGCGCACGGCGAGGACGACGCGGTCGCGATCGACGATCCCGACGACCGCACGACGTTGCTGGAGTTCGGTGCGCAGAGCAACAAGGTGCCGGACGGGCACGGTGGCACGACCGTCGGCGTCCTGCCGCCGAAGACGGCCGGCAACTCCCAGCGCCTCACCTACCACCAGGTCGTGACCGCGGTCGAGGGGTACGTCGCGGGTTTCGCCGCCGGCCGCGGCGAGAGCGCGTCGGGAACCGTCACCGTGGCGGTCGGGACCAGCAGCGACGGCTACCGGTTCGACCCCGGCGTGACGGTTTACAGCCCGGCCGACAAGGGGGCCGACTGGGCGTCCCAGGTCGTCGCTCCCCTCGTCGCCGACGGCTCGGCGCACGACGTGACGGTGGTCGGAGCGAACGACATCGAGCCCAACTTCGACGCCACCGCCGCCGAGGTGAAGACCTGGGTGTCGGCGTTCCTCGCCGGGAACACCCTGGACCTGATCAACAACGGGGCGGCGCCGGCCTGTCCGACGGCCGTGGGTCGGATCCACACCGACTGCCTGCCGGTCGCGAGCGACCACGACGGCGACCCGGCCCAGCAGTGGATCCAGGCCGACTACGTCGCGTTCTCCCGCGGTCGCGGTCCCACCCGGATCAGCGTCCTGCCGCAGATCTACTCGGAGCAGGACGCCGCCCGCTGGGAGAACATCTCGCTGACCAGCGTCGCAGCGGGTGGCGGGCCGCTGACGTTCGCCGGCGTCCTCACCCAGGTCGGCACGTGCGGCTCGAGCTGCAGTCTCGCCCCGCCGGAGGCCTGGACGTCGATGCGGCAGGCCCTCGACGCCAGCAGGTCGACCACGAGGACGGTCCTGCCGACCGTCAGCGACATCGCCTACGACAGCTGACCGTCAGCTGCCGGTCGGCGGGTCGTAGTGACCCGGCCAGTCGGAGTACGCGATCCGGCTGATCTCCCGGGTGGCGGGGGGCAGACCCCACTCGTCACGTCCCAGCCGCGAGAGGGGCGCGAGACGCTCGAACACCGGGTGGTCGCCGTCGAGCACATCGCTGTCGATCGACGCGAGGACGACCCGGCCGAAGACGACCGTGCAGTCACCGAAGCTGACCGTGCCCTGCAGCACGCACTCGAGCGCCACGGGCGATTCCGCGACGCGGGGCGGCTTCACCCGGGCCGACGGCTCCGGGGTGAGGCCGACCGCCGCGAACTCGTCGATGTGCGGCGGGAAGTTCGTGCCCGTGGCGTTGACCTGGTCGAAAAGCCGTTCGGGCGTCAGCGCGACGACGAATTCCCTGGTGGCTTCGACGTTGTTGAGCGAGTCCTTGCGTCCGACCGACGTGAACTGGATCACCGGCGGGTCGGTGCACGCGACGGTGAAGAACGAGTGCGGCGCGAGGTTCACCGTGCCCTCGGCGTCGACCGTGCTCACCCACGCGATCGGGCGCGGCACCACCACGGCCGTCAACAACTTGTAGAACGGGCGGACGTCGAGGGCCGCTGGATCGAAGTCGGTACGCACGATGACACCATGCCCTCATGAGTGGCGCTTCCTCGCAGCGGTATGACGTGATCGTCCTCGGCCTCGGCGGGATGGGCAGCGCCGCCGCCGCGAACCTGGCCGCCCGCGGGGTCTCCGTGCTGGGTCTCGAGCAGTTCACGCCCGCGCACGCCCTCGGCAGCAGCCACGGCGAGAGCCGCATGATCCGGCAGGCCTACTTCGAGGGCGCGGAGTACGTCCCGCTGCTGCTGCACGCCTACGACCTCTGGGACGAGCTCGGGGCAGAGGACCCGGGACTGTTCCTGCGCACCGGCGGGCTGATGATCGGCAAGCACGGCAGTCCGACCGTCGAGGGGTCGGCCGCGAGCGCCCGCGCCCACGGCCTCAGCCACGAACTGCTCGACGCGGCGGCGATCCGGGCACGCTTCCCGGCCTTCCGGCCGGCCGACGACGACATCGCGCTGTACGAGGCGGCCGCGGGTTACGTGCGGCCCGAGCGGACGGTGTCGTTGCAGCTGCGCCGGGCCGCGCGGTCCGGCGCCGACCTGCACTTCGAGGAGCCGGCGCTGGACTGGACGGCCGACGGGTCCGGCGTCACGGTGACGACGGCGGCGGGCACCTACCGGGCGGACCGGCTCGTGGTCACCGCCGGCGCCTGGGCGCCACGGGTCCTGGCCGACCTCGAGCTGCCGCTCGTGGTGGAACGCCAGGTCCTGTACTGGTTCCGGACCGCGTCACCCCAGCTGTTCACGCCCGAGGTCTTCCCGGTCTTCATCTGGGAGCAGCCGGACGACCTGCAGCTCTACGCGTTCCCGCTGCTCGACGGTGGCGACGAGTTCAAGGTGTCGTTCTTCCGCCGCGGCGGGCCGGCCGACCCCGACCGGCTCGACCGGGAGATCCACGTCGAGGAGATCGCCGTGGTGGAGCAGGCGTTGCGGGCGCGGGTTCCTGACGCCGCGGGCGAATTCCTCCGCGGTGTGGCGTGCATGTACACCACCACACCCGACGAGGACTTCGTCATCGCCGTCCACCCGCAGCACGAGAACGTCGTCGTGGCCGCGGGATTCTCCGGGCACGGCTTCAAGTTCACGCCGGTGGTGGGCGAGATCCTCGCGGACCTCGCGACCACCGGCTCGACACCGCACCCGATCGCGCTGTTCGACCCCGCCCGCTTCGCGCCGGCGGCGAACGCCCGGGTCAGCTGACCTCGGCGTCGCCGAGCGCCTTGAGGGTCTTCAGGGTCTTGCGGTCGGCCTCGATGCCCGCGGCGCCGAGCACCTTCACCAGGGCACGCCGACGACGGGTCGCGACCTTCTTGATCAGCGCGGTACCCGAACGGGTCGGCTTCACGACGACCTCGCGGCCGTTGGCCGGGTTGTCGGCACGCGACACGGTCCCGGCGGCGACGAGCCGGTCCACCATGCGCAGCGCGGTGGAGCGGTTGACGTCGAGCTCGGTGGCGAGGGCGGCGACGCTGCTCGGCCCGCGGTCGTTGAGGACCGTGAGCATGTGCAACTGCGGCACCGTCAGATCCGCCCCGGCCTCCGACAGCGCCTGCACGGACACGGTGGACAGCACACGGGCCGCTCCCGTGATCGCCTCCGTGATCTCGTCGACTGCTGCATCGTCCCAGTTGACCTTGGCCTGAGCCACGCTCACCACTTCCTTGAATCGTTGCAGGGTGCACGTCCGCACGTGATCGTACCGACGATAGGTCAACGAGCGAGACGGCTGGGGGATGCGATCGATTCACCACGCAACGGTTCATACCGCCCTCCGTCGGATACGCGTAGCGTGGGCCGACACAGGAAAGGGGCGCCGGACGGTGGATCAGTTCGAACGTGACGGGCTCGTCTTCGATGTCCAGGACAACGGTTCGGGTGAGGCCGGCACGATCGTCGCGTTGCACGGCTTCCCGCAGACCGGGGGGATGTGGGACGGTGTCCGCCCGCTGTGGGAGAACGCGGGGTACCGCGTCGTCACACCGGACCAGCGGGGCTACTCCGCCGGGGCGCGACCACCCGGCATCCGGCCGTACGCCCAGCGTGAACTCGCCGCCGACGCCATCCGGCTGATCGAGACCCTCGACGCCGGCCCGGTGCACCTCGTCGGCCACGACTGGGGCGGAGCCGTCGCGTGGGCGGTGGCCTCACGCCGGCCCGAACTGCTGCACAGTCTCACGGTTCTCTCGACCCCCCACCCGCTCGCCTACCGCGAGGGTCTCCTGGGCGGGCAGGCCGCGAAGTCCTGGTACTTCTTGGCGTTCCAGACCCCGTGGGTGCCGGAGGCGTTGATCCGCCGACCGGGGTTCATCGGGAAGTCGCTGCGGTCGTCGGGCCTGGACTCCCACGGCGTCGCCCAGGCCGAGGCGCAGTTCGCCGCCCCGGGCGGCGCCACCGCTGCGGTGAACTGGTACCGCGCCCTGCGGTACGGACCGCCCGCGGCCGGGCCGATCGCGGTGCCGACCCTGTTCGTGTGGGGCGACAAGGACCGGTTCCTCGCCGCGTCCGCGGCCACCCGCACCGGGGCGCACGTCACCGCCCCCTACCGCTTCGTCGCGGTGGTGGGCGGCACGCACTGGCTGGCCGAGGAGCGGCCGGGTCAGATCGCCGACCTCGTCCTCGACCACCTGGGGACGGTCTGACCCACCCGCTTCACACCTCGACCGGGACGCGCTCGGCGGTCGTCGCGATGTCACCGTGGCGTGCTCCGGCCCGCGCCGGCAGCGCGATCGCGACCAGGACCGCGGCGAGCAGGCAGGCGCCGGCCGCGACGGCCGAACCGAGCTGCATGCCGTCGACGAACGAGGTCCGCACCGCGCCCGCGAGCTCGGGGTCGCCCAGGCGTCGGGCGACCTGCAGGCCACCCTCGACCGACGACCGCACCGCGGCCGTGTCCGAACCGGAGAGGCCGAACCCGGCGAGCGCACCACCGATGTGACTGCCGTAGACCGCCGCCATCACCGAACCGACCACCGCGACACCGAGGGTCCCGCCGACCTCGCGGGTGGTGTCGTTCACCGCCGAGCCGGCACCGGCCCGGGCGAGCGGCAACGCGCCCATGACGGCCTCGGTCGCCGGCCCACTGACCAGTCCGAGACCCGCGGCCATGAGGCACATCGACACGATCACCGGGCCCCAGTACGCCATCCCGACGCTCGCCGTGACTGCCGCGACCGTGAACCCCGCGGACATCAGCAGCAGGCCCGCCGACACCACGACGGTCGTCCCGATGCGGGCGGACAACTGCACCGACAGCGGCGCGCACAGCCCGATGACGATCGCGAACGGCAGGGTGCGCAACCCCGCGTCGAGGGTGCCGTAGCTCTGCACGGCCTGGAAGAACTGCGTGACCATGAAGATGAAGCCGAACAGGCCGAAGAACGCGACCGCGATGGCGCCGGCCGCCGCCGAGAAGCGCCGGTTGCGGAACAGCGTCACGTCGAGCACGGGGTGCGGGTGACGGCGTTCCCAGGCGACGAACCCGACCAGCAGGGCCGCGCCGAGCGCGAAGCCACCGAGCACCTCGGGCGACGTCCACCCGCGGTTCGGTCCCTCGATGACGCTCCACACGATCGCGACGATGGTCGCGATGGAACCGAGGACCCCGACGACGTCGAGCGATCCGGCACCCGGGTCGCGGGAGTCGGGCACGCACCACAGCGTGAGCGCGATGGCGACGACGGCGAGCGGCACGTTGACCCAGAACACCGAGTGCCACGAGAAGTGCTCGAGCAGGAAGCCACCGGTGATCGGGCCCAGCGCCACCGCGACACCGGCGACGGCCGACCAGATGCCCACGGCCGCCACGCGTTCCCTGGCGGTCGTGAACACGTTGGTGATGATCGCCAGCGTCGCCGGGAAGATCAGCGCGGCGAACACCCCCATGACCGCCCGGGCGGCGATGAGGCCGCCGAGGTTCGTCACCAGGGCCGCCGCCACCGACGTCGCCCCGAACCCGGCGAGGCCGAGGACGAGGGTGCGCCGGCGACCGGTGCGGTCCCCGAAGTGCCCCGCGGCGAGCAGCAGGCCCGCGAAGACCAGCGTGTACGCGTCGACGATCCACTGCAGGCCGCTCGTCCCGGCCGCGAGTTCGCGCGACATCGTCGGCAGCGCGACGTTGACGATCGTGTTGTCGATGCTGACCAGCAGTTCGGCCAGGCACAGCACGAGCAGGGCGATCCACCGCCGCCGAGGGTCCGGGTTCATCGCAGCCTCCGTGTAGGACGTTGTTCTACATTGATAGGACGATGTTCTACCACGACGGCGGCGACGTCAAGTCCGACCGAACCCTGACCGAACCGAGACCGGATCGTTGCCGAGCCCTCCACGGCCGCGATCACGGCCGTGCGCGGGATCCACAGCAGGTTCAGAGGGCTCGACTCACAATGCCTGGGTGGGCGCAAGTAGGCCGACGTTCGGGCTCGGTCAGGGTCGCGCCCGGAACACATGAATCCCTCGGCGCCGCAGGCAAATCGGCCGTCGGAGCGAGTCGGTGCGACGTGGGGTACCGCGCGCAGGGCCCGGGCGCCGCTGGATCAGAGTGTGGCCACCCCATTCGCCCGAACCAGGAGGAACGTTGCACCTCCCCATCCCCACCCGGCGGCTCGGCATCAGTGCCGTGGCCGCCTGCACGTTGGCCGCCGGAGCCTTCGTCGCCGGTGCCACCGCACCGGCCACGGCCGCTCCCGCCGCCGACAGCGCCACCGAGTCCGTCATCGTCGTGCTCGGTGACCAGCTGTCCGCCCCGCCGCCCACCGCCGCGAAGGTCGGCGCGCGCCGCACCGACGCGACCGCCACCCAGAACGCCGTCCTCGCCCGCCTGGCCGGAGCGAAGCCCTCGCAGGTCGTCCACTACACGACCGCGAACGCCTTCTCCGCGACCGTGACCGTGGCGCAGGCCGCCGCCCTGGCGGCCGACCCGGCCGTGCGCACCGTGGTGAAGAACCAGAAGATCCAGGTGACCGCGCCCGTGGCGCCCGGCTCGACCGCGAGCTCGAAGGCCACCCCCGGCGCGTTGCCGAAGGCGAGCCCTGCGGCGACCCCGAACGAGCAGGGCGACCCCGCGTCGAACGCGGTCTGCCCCACCGACCCGAGCAAGCCGCTGCTCGAGCCCGAGGCGCTCGAGGACACCCACACCGCGTCCGACGACCCGTCGGCCCCGACGGCGCAGCAGCTGGTGAACGGCAAGGGCGTCAAGGTCGCCTACATCGCCGACGGCATCGACCCCAGCTCGCCCGACTTCAAGCGGGCTGACGGCACCAAGGTCATCACCGACTACAAGGCGTTCTCCGCCGACGGCACCGACCCCGCGGACGGCGGGGCCGAGGCCTACGGCGACGCGTCGGCGATCGCCGCGCAGGGCCTCGTCAGCCACGACCTCTCGACGTTCGTCAACGCCGCGTACCCGCTGCCGACCGGCTGCAACATCCGCATCCTCGGCATGTCGCCCGGCGCGAGCATCGTCGCCCTCAAGATCGACTTCTACACGACCTCGATCGTGCAGGCGATCGACTACGCGGTCTCGACCGACCACGTCGACGTCATCAACGAGTCGTTCGGCGGCGCCCCGCTCCCCGACGCCTCGACCCGCAGCGCGATCTCCGCGTTCAACGACATGGCGGTCGCCGCCGGCGCCACCGTCACCGTGTCCTCCGGCGACGCCGGCACCACCAGCACGATCGGCAACCCGGCCACCGACCCGAACGTCATCTCGGTCGCCGCGAGCACGAACTCGCGCGGCTACCAGCAGACCGGCTACGCCGGCGCGCGCACGTTCGGCAACGGCAACTGGGTGAACGACGAGATCTCCTCGCTGTCCTCGGGTGGTTACACCCAGGCCGGCGGCACGGTCGACCTCGCCGCGCCCGGTGAGGTGGGGTGGGCCGTCTGCGACACCCGCTCGGCCGAGTGCGCGAACTACCGCGGTGGCACGTCCGACGTGCAGCTGTTCGGTGGCACCAGCCAGTCCGCTCCGCTCACCGCCGGTGCCGCGGCCCTCGTCATCGACGCCTACCGCCGGTCGCACGGCGGCACGTCGCCGACCCCCGCGCTCGTCAAGCAGCTGCTCACCAGCACCGCCCACGACCTCGGGCTGCCGGCGTTCGAGCAGGGCGCAGGTCTGCTCGACTCCCGTGCCGCCGTCGAGGCCGCACTGACCTACCCGGGCGCCACCACGCCCGCTCCCGCCGGCGTGAAGTCGAACATCGTGCTCTCGACGAGCCAGCTCGATGTCGCAGGCGCCCCGGGCAGCACGCAGACCGTCCCGGTGACGGTCACCAACGCGGGCACCAAGTCGCTGACGGTGGCCCTCGCCGGCCGCGACGAGCTGACCGCGAGCACCTCCACGGTGAACACGACCATCGACGCCTCGTCGACGCAGACGTTCCCGTACCCGACCACCGGTGCGCCGTGGGTCTACAAGAAGTTCACCTTCCGGGTCCCCGCCGGCACCGACCGCTACGCCACGGCGATGACCTGGCAGGGCGCGGCGAAGAACGTCAACGGCGCGGCGGTCACCCCCGTCGTCCGGGTGTCGTTGTTCGACCCGAGCGGTGCCTTCGTCGCGAACAGCCGTCCCCAGGGCGGCGCCGTCTCGGCGAACTACGCGAACCTCGACGTCCGGGCACCGACGGCCGGTACCTGGACCGCCGTGCTCTACACGGTCGCGGGTGCGGCGGGCTACACGGGCCCGGTCAACTTCCGGACCACCAACGAGCAGTCGGTCCCGGCCGCTCAGATCTCCTCGCCGACCCTGACGCTCGCGCCGGGTGCGTCGAAGAAGGTCAACGTCGGCCTCACCGTCCCGGTGGCCGCGGGTGACACCTCGCAGTCGATCACGGTGGCGAGCTCCGACGGCCACCAGACGTCCATCCCGGCCGTCATCCGGGCGCTCGTCCCGGTGGGCTCGCAGACCGGCACCTTCCAGGGGTCGATCACCGGCGGCAACGCCCGCGCCGGTTCCGCGGCCCAGGTGTTCAGCTACGGCTTCGACATCAAGGCCGGACACAAGGACGTCCGGGTCGGGGTGACGCTGGCGAGCAACGCGGGCGACCAGCTCGAGGCCGCGCTGGTCGACCCGTCCGGTGAGACCCAGGCGATCGACACCAACCTGCAGTTCGGCCCCGACGGCTCGGTCACGGGTCAGGGTCTGTCCCTGCAGGCGTCCGCGTCCTCGCCGGTCGCCGGTCGGTGGCGCGTGATCATCCTGGTCATCAACCCGGTGACCGGCACGGAGTTCGAGCAGCCGTTCACCGGCACGATCTCCTTCGACCACAAGACCGCGGTCCCGACGGGTCTGCCGAACGACAAGGGCGTCAAGCTCGCGGCGGGCAAGGCCGTCACCGCGCAGGTCAAGGTGCTCAACAGCGGGCCCGCTCCGATCAACGTCCAGGTCGACCCGCGCACCAACACCCTGCAGCAGACCCAGCTCACGTCACCGTTCGGGCCGCAGAACTTCCAGCTGCCCGACCACGCGGCGCCGACGTTCCTCGTCCCGCCGTCGACGACGCAGCTGGTCGCCGCCGGCACGTCGAGCGTCCCGGCGCTCACCGAGCTGACGAACGGTGCGCAGGGCATCGATGTCGTGGGCAACCTCTCGGCGGGCAAGGCCGGATCGACGGTCTCGGTCGCGAAGGTGGTCGAGAACCCGGGGACGGTGTCCACGGGTGTCTGGTACACCGACCTCAACGAGATCGGTGCGGTCGGCGCCGACGGTGCACCCACCGCTTCGGCGCACGTCGACCTGACCGCTCTGACGGCGGGCTTCGACAAGGCGGTGACGTCGTCGACCGGTGACTTCTGGGCGGTCACGACCGACCCGACCGCCGACACCGGCACGCCCGTCACGATCGCGCCCGGCCACACCGCCACCATCACGGTGACGATCACGCCGACCGCGGCCGCGGGCACGACGGTCAGTGGTGTCCTGAACATCGTCACGCCGCCGCAGTTCGGTGCGCCGACGTTCAACACCACGGGCGATGTCCTCGCCCAGGTGCCGTACACCTACACGGTGGCCAAGACGACCTCGTGAGGTTCTAGCAAGGAAGTCGGCCGGCGCTCCACCTCGTCAGGTGGATCGAAGCGCCTCCCACCGGCTCGCAGGGAAGTCGACGGGCGCTCCACCTCGTCAGGTGGATCGAAGCGCCTCCAACCGGCTCGTGAGGAAGCGGCGCTCCACCTCGTTGTCGACGAGGTGGAGCGCTTCTTCGTAGGCGGTCCTGGCCTCGTCGGTACGGCCGAGACGACGCAGGAAGTCCGCCCGGCTCGAGGCGAGGTAGGTGTAGCCCGCGAGGGCGGGGTCGGCCGCGAGCCGGTCGAGTTCGGTGAGGGCCGCGTCCGGACCCACGGCGAACCCGAGGGCGACGGCGCGGTTCAGGTCGACGACCGGCGAGGGTGCCGCACGCCGCAGAAGGGTGTACAGCGCGACGATCTCGGCCCAGTCGGTGTCCTCGTACCGCCGCGCCTCGGCGTGCACCGCGGCCACGGCCGCCTCGAGCGCGAACCGGTTGACCGGTCGTGTGCGCAGCGATTCCCGCGTCAGGAGCACGCCTTCCTCGATCAGGTCGCGGTCCCAGCGCGACCGGTCCTGGTCGGCCAGCAGCCGCAGGTCCCCGTGCTCGTCGACCCGAGTCGTCTCCCGCGAGGCGTGGAACAGCAACAGGGCCAGCAGGCCGGCGACCCGGTCGTCGTGCGGCAGCAACGCCCGCAGCAACCGGGCGAGTTCGAGCGCGCGGTCGGTGAGGTCGGCCCGGACCAACGTCGGCCCGCTCGGCGCCGTGTGACCGGTCGTGTGCACGAGCCGCACGGCGTCGAGCACGTTCTCGATCCGCGCCGGGAGGTCGTCCGCGGTGGGGATGCGGTACGGGATGCGGGCGGTGGCGATCTTCTTCTTGGCGCGGGTGATCCGGGCCGCCATGGTCGGTTCGCTGACGAGGAAGCCGCGCGCGACCTCGGCCGTCGTCAACCCGCACACCAGCCGCAACGTCAGCGCCACGCGCGACTCCGGTGCGATCGCCGGGTGGCAACACGTGAAGATCAGCCGCAACCGGTCGTCGGGCACGTCGTACCTCTCCGGAACGTCCTCGACGACGAGCGCGGGCAGCAGCCGGTCGTGGGTCTGCGCGCGGCGCAGCACGTCGAGGGCCTTGCGACGCGCGACCGTGGTGAGCCAGGCACCGGGAGCCGCGGGAATCCCTCTGTGCGACCACGCTTTCAGCGCCTCGCCGTATGCCTCCTGCACGCACTCCTCGGCCAGGTCGAGGTCGCGCGTGACCCGCACCGTCGCGGCGAGGACGAGGCCCCACTCACGACGGTGCGCGTCGGCGACGGCGGCAACCGGGTCCATGCTCGGAAGGTCAGTCGAAGACGACGATCTCGCGCAGCTCGACGTACCCCGCGAGCACCGGCACCCGTTTGGCGACCTCCAGCGCGGCCGCCCGGTCGGGGACGTCGAACAGGTAGTAACCGCCGAGCGCCTCCTTGGCCTCCGCGAACGGCCCGTCGGTGACGACGAACCCGTCGCCGTCGGCGCGCACGACCGTCGTCTCCGACTGGTCGTGCAGGGCGTCGCCACCGAGCAGGACGTCCGCGAAGTCCTTCCCGAACTGCGTGTGCAGTTCCATCCCGCGCTCGGCCGCGCCGGGCGCGGCCCACACGGACTGGTCGTCGAAGATCAGGGCCAGGTAGCGGGTCATGTCAGCTCTCCCCGTCGGTCATGGTGCCGGTGGGACGCAGCTCGACGGTGCCGCCGAGGCTGGGGACGTCGCGGGCGATGGCGAGCGCGGCGTCGAGATCGTCCGCGGTGAACGCGTAGTAGCCGCCGAGCACCTCCTTGGCCTCGGCGAACGCACCGTCGGTGAGCGTGACCGCGTCGCCGTCGCGCCGGATCGTGACGGCGTCGGGCGCGAGTTCGGCGCCGCCGACGAGGCTCGGACCGTGCTTCTCCCCGAAGGCCTGGTGCGCCGCGTGCCCGGTGGCGCGGACCTCCGGGTCGTCCCAGGCGTCGATCGGATCGTGGATGAGCGCGAGGTAGGTGGCCACGGGTCTCTCCTCTGGACGGTGGCGGCCCCGGGTTGGCCGCCTTCCACTTCGACGACGGACGAGCTCGGCGCGGATCGACAACCTGACGGAAGAGATTCTGGCCCTCCTCGGTATCCGCGCGCAGCGATCTCGCCACACATGTGCGCTCAGATCGCGCCGGGACCGGCCACCCCGCGATCTCGCCACACATGTGCGCTCAGATCGCGCCGGGACCGGCCGCCCCGCGATCTCGCCACACATGTGCGCTCAGATCGCGCCGGCTGTCCACAGGTCGGACGGTGGCACCCCGGACTGTCGCACCCCCGTGTCAGGGTGGTCGGTGTGACGGAACTGCGGGAACGGGCCGAACTGGCACTCCAGGCGCTGGTGGGCCGGCCCGACGCCGTGCTGCGCGACGACCAGTGGAGTGCGATCGAGGCGCTGGTGGTCGGTCACCGGCGGGCGTTGGTCGTGCAGCGCACCGGCTGGGGCAAGTCGGCGGTGTACTTCGTCGCCACCGCGCTGCTGCGGGCCGAGGGGGCGGGGCCGACGGTCATCGTGTCGCCGCTGCTCGCGCTCATGCGCAACCAGGTCGCCGCGGCCGAGCGCGCCGGGATCCGAGCCGTCACCGTGAACTCCGCCAACGTCGAGGAGTGGTCCGAGGTCTACGGCCGCATCCACGCGGGCGAGGTCGACGTCGTGCTGGTCTCGCCGGAACGGCTCAACAACCCCGATTTCCGTGATCAGGTGCTACCGAAGCTCGCCGCCGCCACCGGCCTGCTGGTGGTCGACGAGGCGCACTGCATCTCCGACTGGGGACACGACTTCCGGCCCGACTACCGCCGGATCCGCACCATGCTCGCCGACCTCCCCGAGGACATCCCGGTGCTCGCCACCACCGCCACGGCCAACGCGCGGGTCACGGCCGACGTCGCCGAGCAGCTGGGTTCGGACACCCTGGTCCTGCGCGGGTCGCTCGACCGGTCGTCGCTGCGGCTCGGTGTGGTCTCGCTGCCGACGGCCGCGGAACGGCTCGCCTGGCTCGGCGCGAACCTCGGGACGCTGCCGGGTTCCGGGATCGTCTACTGCCTCACCGTGGCCGCCACGCAAGATGTCGCCGAGCACCTGCGCGGGTGCGGCTTCGAGGTGGCGGCGTACTCCGGCCAGACCGACCCGGCCGCCCGCCTCGCCGCCGAGGAGGCGCTGCTGAACAACGAGGTCAAGGCACTGGTCGCCACCTCCGCCCTCGGCATGGGCTTCGACAAACCCGACCTCGGCTGGGTCGTGAACCTCGGTGCCCCGCCGTCGCCGATCGCGTACTACCAGCAGGTCGGCCGCGCGGGTCGCGCCACCGCCGACGCCACGGTCGTGCTGCTGCCCGGCCGCGAGGACCGCGAGGTGTGGGAGTACTTCGGCTCGCTCGCGTTCCCGCCGGAGGACGACGTCCGGCTCGCGCTGCGCGAGCTCGACACCGCCGGCAAACCGTTGTCCACGGCAACGCTGGAGACGGTCGTGCCGCTGCGGCGCACCCGGCTGGAGATGATGCTCAAGGTGCTCGACGTCGACGGCGCGGGCCGCCGGGTGCGGGGCGGCGGGGAGGCGACCGGGCAGCCGTGGAGCTACGACGCCGACCGCTACGCCCGGGTCACGAAGACCCGGCGCGCCGAGCAGCAGGCGATGCTCGACTACGTCGCCACGCCCGACTGCCGGATGGTCTACCTGCGCCGGGCGCTCGACGACCCGTCGGAGGTCGAGCCCTGTGGGCGGTGCGACCGCTGCGGCGGTCTGACGCTGCCGGACGCCCCGCCCGCCGAGGCGGCGAGCCAGGCCTGCGTGCCCCATTGCCC
>CAXUNA010000043.1:0-11413 GCA_964252095.1 uncultured Jatrophihabitans sp.
CCGCCGTGGTGGCCGGCGCCGGCGGCCGAGAGCACGTGGTCGGCGGCGCCGACCGTGCGTTGGCCGACAGTGTGGGCCAGCTTGATCGCGCCTACCGCCGCGGCACCCTAGGGGCCGGCCTTGCCCAGCGCCGCGGCGAACCGCCCGGTCGTGGCGGACTCACCGGCGGCCTGGCCCGCTCCAGCGGACTTCCCGCCGCCTGCGACCGCCCGGGGTGCCTGTCCGCCGCCGGCCATGCCGCTGCGGACCGCGCTTCCCGACGGTGTGGCGGGGTCGACGAAGGCCAGCAGCTTGAACAACGCGAACGGGCAGACCAGTGACACCAGCAGCGTGATGCCGCCGATGAGCAACGCGCCCAGGCCGTCGCCGACGCCGCCCGTGCCCGCAGCTCCGCCCGCGGCGCCGGAGGCGATGTTGAACCCGATGGTGATGCCCAGCGCGGTGACCGGCTGCAACATCAGGAGCGCGATCGTCCAGCGCAGCCCCCTCCAGAACCACGAAGCGGTCTTCTCCGAGAGGAGGCCGGCGGCGAGGATCGGCAGCGTGGCAGCCAGGATCAGCAGTGCCGCCGCTCGGACCATCGCCTCGATGAGGTAGCCGGCGGCCGCGGGGATCACGCAGGTGACGGCGACCAACCCGAGCTGCACGCCGGTGTAGGCCTGCACGCCGGCGAGGAACGGCCCGTTGTGGGTGCCATTGATCCCGGCCCAGTTGTCGACGCTCAGGCCGGATTTGAGGATGCCGTGCGTCAACCCGGTCGCGGCGGTGACGGCTGCGACCAGCACGGCGTACCCGCACGCGGTCACGAGCACGTACTGGCCGACTCCGATGAGCAGCTTGGCCAGTCCGACTCCGCGGGTGACCGCGCCCCACCCGACCTGCACGAACACCAGCAGGGATGCGACGGCGCCGGCGACCCATACGACGGTCGGCAGCACGGTGGTGATAGGGCCGGTCGCGGGGTCCAGGTTCGGTGTCGTGAACTTGTCGATGAACTTGAACGACTCGGTGAGAAAGCTGCCGGCGAACTCCCAGACGGATTTCATCGCGGAGTCGAAGGCGCTTGCCGCCAGCGACCCGACGATGGGCAGCGCGAGGTCGTGCGTGATGGGGTCAGGCATGGGTGACCGGCCTCCACCCGGCCTGTGCCGCTTCCGCTGTTCCGGGCCAGGCGTTCGGCGGTGCGGTGGGTTGCGTGCCCGGCGCGATCTGCCACCGCAGCCCGGTCCACGTCATACGGGCGCAGTCGGCGGCGCCCACCCGCACGGCGTTGTCGAGCAGGCTCGCGTCGAACTCGCCGTTGACGCACGCCACGACGAATTCGGTACCGACGGTGCCTTTCACCTGGGCTTCGGTGACCGCGTAGCTCGCTTCCAGCTGCGACGAGCCGTCGGGGATGCCCGATGCGGTCAGCGTTTGCTGGACGAACTGGTCGACCGACCACAGCTCGACCGGGTCAGCGCCCGGCACCGCCCAGTCGGCGTAGACCTGGTCGACCTGTGCCGGGTTCATACCGGCCAGCGCCGTCTCGTCGATCGCGGCAAGCTGCGCGATGGCTCCGGCCGGCGTCTGCGGGAAGCCAGTACGCACCAAACCACGCACCGCAGATGGGTTCGGGATCATCAGCGGCTCGACCGTGCTGCGTGGTAGCAACCCGTGAGGGTTGGCCGCGGCGGGGGCAAGCGTCGCCATCGGTGCGGCGGCGAGAGCGTCACGTCGCTGCGCTTCCGTCAGGTCCGTGGACCTGGTGGTCAGTACCGCTGACGGCGCGGTTGACAGGGGCCCTTCGATCGCGCGGTGGTGACCGGTGAACGCGAAGACGAACCCCGCGCCCAAGGCGACCGTGACGAGCAGGGCGAACGTGATCGCCCAGCTGATCACGACGCGTCGTCGGGTCGCACTCAGCGGCGGCGGGGGCCCTGCGACGTTCCGCCGAAGTGTTGCTGAAGGCATCAGAACACCGTCAACATTCCGATGACGGCGCCGTACAGGATCATGGCGATGGCGTCGCCGATCAGCAGTTGCACGCCGACCTGGCTCGAGCGGTGGTTGGAGAACACCTTGCCGCCGGCGACCGCGCCGACGCCGAGGAACGCGACCATCGCGATGACGACGAGCACGCCCCACTTGACGATGCCGATGAGGGTGTTGACCTGATCGGAGGCGCCGCCGCCGGGAGCCTGCGCAGGCGGGTTCGGCAGCGGGTCGGCGAGCAGGTGGTGGGCGATGAGCAGCAGGGACATGTCAGGTCTCCTTCGGGGTTCGACGGAAGCGGTGCGGAGCCGCCGCGGACGTCGGGAGGCGACCGGCCAGCGTCTCGGACGAGGTGTTGAGTAGCTGGTTCGCCGCGGCCAGCGCTCCACCCGGCGTGCGGTTCTCGGTCCATCCGCCCCGTGCCGCCGCAGCGACGTGCGGGAAGCAGACGGCGCGACCGAGCAGATCGGCCAGTGATGGGGGACTGCTCAACCGGACGATGGGCGGTACGGCGCTGGCGTCAGCAAGGGCCAGTTGCGGGGCGGCGTCGACCTCGCGCGAGGCCAACGCGGCGGACCAGCGGGCGTGGACACCGGCCGTCAGACGCAGCGACGGTGAAGTAGGTGCCGCCACGAGCACAGGGCTCGTGGACGATGCCTTGGCCCCGACCCAAGCCAACGGCCCGAACCGTACCTCGTTGAACCCAGTCCACGCGTTCCAGCCGACGTCGACGACCGTGACCTCGAAGGGGCCGTGGTCCCGGAGGAACTGGGCGCTGGCCCACTCCGGCAGCCAGGGGTAGATGCGCGCAGGCACCGGACGGCCGACACCACGGAGCTGACGGCCGACAATCCCGGCGCGCGAGACGGTGCCGATGGTCGCCCCGTCGCGGCACGGCGGGTCGGAGCGCAGCTGCGAGGTCCAGATGTTGGCGAGTCCGGACCGAGCCGGATCGGCTCCGTCGATGAGCAGGGTTCGCAGACCCGCCGCGGCGGCGGCGTCAGCCAGCGCGAGCGCGACGCCGCTCGCCCCGGCGCCCGGATGACCACCGACGACCGGGACCAGCTGCCCCAGGCCGAAGTCCACCGGGTCGAAGAAGCGAGGGACCGGTTTGGCCGGCCAACGCGCGAGGGGGGTCGCCGAGGTCGTTGCAGGCGCGCTCACGCCGCGGAGTCCGGGAATTCGACCGCGGGCGCCTGCGGTCCCCGCGTGGTCCCCGAACGCCCATGAACGACCGTTCTCCGCCGTTCTCTGCGATCACCTCCTCCCGGTATCGAGCGGGCCGGTGCACTCTCAGACCCTTGGAGCGACCCTCTCGTAATGAGAAGGTCCGGGGTTCGATTCCCCGAGGCGGCTCCATCGTGCGGGCCCCGTTTCGCGGGGCTTGCGTGCGTCAGACACCGTTCCTCCGGTGAGTTGAGTGGTCTCCGTGCCCTCGTGTGCCCTCGCCCGCTCACGCGGTCGGCGGCGTGCCACAGGTTGCTGTCGATGAGATGGCCGTGGAGGTCCATCGTCATGGTGGCGCTCGCGTGTCCGAGGATCCGTTGCACCACCTCGGGGTCGGCGCCGCGGCCCAGCCGGATCGAGACGGCGGTGTGCCGGAGGTCGTGCGCTCGCAGTGTCGGTCGGCCGATCGCTGCCTCGGCCTCCTGCCAACCGACCTGACGCCTCCGGTTGCCCTCGCGCATCGCCGTGCCGGTCGAGGTACCGACAACCCGTCGTGAGGTCTCGTGTTCGTGGACGGACGGCTGCCGACCTCGACGACGTTCGTGGTCAGCGGGATCGTGCGGGCTCGGTGGTTTCTCGAGACTGTCGGCAACGAGTTCGCCGGCCCCGCCCCCGGCGGCCCGGTGCTGCGATGACCGGCCACTGGTCCTCGGTTGCGTTCCGGCAACGTCAATCCAAGGTCAGTCCAGGATCAAGTCAAGCCCAAGCCGCGGTGTGGACCTGCTGCGCACCCTGACCACAGGCTCGCCTGGTTGCGGGATCGCAACGGCGGCGGGAGACACCGAACCCCCGCAACACCGGGGCTCTGAGCCGGTGCGCACTCGTGCAGCCGGTCCGGCGGGCCACGGCAGGCGCACAGTGAGTGCACAGACAGAGATGGCTCGCTTCTTCCCATGACCGCACAGACCCTCCCCCCGCAGGCGGAGGCTCCCCGTCGCCAGCTCCCGTCCCGCCGCGCGTTTCTCGCCGGCATCCCAGCCGCCGCCCTTGCCCTGGCCGCCTGCTCCAGCGGTTCCTCGTCGACGTCGACGAGCTCGACGGCGTCGTCGACGTCGAGCAGTGACGCCGGTGCCGTGGCGTCGGCCGCCCCGGCCGCTTCCGGTTCGGTCGCGGCGCTGGCCCAGGCCTTCTTCGCGACCCTGACGGCCGACCAGCAGAAGACCGTCGCCCAGGACTACACGCTGGCCAACGCCGAGCTGTGGTCGAACCTGCCGCAGTCGCTGCTCGGCGGCTCCGGCGGCGGCGGATTCCCCGGCGGTGGCACCGCGCCCAGCGGCGGAGCCATGCCGAGCGGCGGAGCGATGCCCAGCGGCACGGCTTCCGGCGGCGGCGGAGCGGCCGGCGGAATGGGTGGTGCGGCAGGACCGCGGCTCGGCATCAGCCTCACCGCGTTGAACGACACCCAGCTCGCGGCCTTCCAGACGCTGCTCGAGGCCGCCACCGGCAGCAAGACCGGGCTGGGGTACGACGAGATCCAGCAACACCTCAACGCCGACGACTACCTCAGCGCCCACGGCGGCGGCAGCGAGTACGGCCGCGCCAACTTCTACATCGCGCTGCTCGGCACCCCGGCCGACACCGGCACCTGGGAGTTCCAGTTCGGCGGCCACCACCTCGCCGTGGCCAACACCTACACCGACGGCGTCCTGGTCGGCGCGACGCCGTCGTTCCGCGGTATCGAGCCCAATGGAAAGTTCACCGAGAACGACACCACCAACCAGCCGATCGCCGTCAAGGAAGCCGCCTTCACGGCCATGCTCAACGGACTGCCGACCGCGCAGCTGGCCACGGCGAAACTCAGCGCCGTGTACAGCGACCTCGTGCTCGCGCCCGGCAAGGACTGGGCGTTCCCCACCCAGCACGAGGGCCTGCAGGTGTCGATGCTGGACTCCGCAGGCAAGGCGCTCGTCCTGGCCGCGATCGCCACCTACGTCGACGACATCGCCGACGCCGACGCGGCGAAGATCCTCACGAAGTACCGGTCCGAACTCGACGACACCTACGTCGCGTACTCCGGCACCACCGCGCTGACCGAACTGAACGACTACGTCCGCATCGACGGACCGTCGGTGTGGATCGAGTTCTCCATGCAGCACGGCATCGTGCTGTCGGGCAACCACCCCCACTCGGTCTGGCGCGACCGCACCACCGACTACGGCGGCACGAAGAGCTGACGGCGCTCCAGGGCATCACCATGCGTGACACCAGTCGGCGTGTCTCCGCCGGGATACGCCGGCTGGCGGCCGTCGCCGTCGTCGTCCTCGCTCTGCTGACCCTCGGAACTGGTTCGGCGTCGGCTCACGTCGTGCCGTGGACCACGGTGCAACTCGACGTCCAGGACGGCGAGATCGACGCCGCACTCGACATCCCGCTCGACGACGTCGCGGCCGCCACCGGCATCGACCTCGGCGACGAGACCCAGGCCGACGTCGACGCCAACGCCACGGCCATCACCACGTACCTCGCGAACCACGTCGGACCGACCAGCGACACCGGCCAGGCCTGGGCCGTCACCGTGGGAGCTCTCACCGTCGTGCAGGCCGGTGACCGCACCACGACCGGGCTCTACCGACAACTGACGACGACCCTCGTCCTCACCCCGCCCGCCGGCGCCGACGAACGGTCGTTCAACCTCGGCTACACCGCGATCGTCGACAAGGTCATCACCCACGTCGTCGTCGTCACCGTCACCGCGGACTGGGCCGCCGGCAACGTCGGAAGCGCCTACGAACTCGGCACCATCGCCCTCGACACCACCACGAACACCGTCCCGGCCTTCCACGTCGACCTCGACCGGGGCAGCACGATGCGCGGCTTCCTCAGCATGGTGTCGCTCGGCATCCGGCACATCCAGACCGGAACGGACCATCAACTGTTCCTGCTCGCCCTGCTGCTCCCGGCACCCCTGCTGGCCGCCGGACGCCGATGGCGCGGACCGGCCACGACCCGTCAGGCCATCGCCCGGATCTGCCGCATCACGACGGCGTTCACCCTCGGCCACTCCGTCACCCTCGCGCTCGGCACGCTCGGTCTACCGGTACCGCAGCAGGCCGTGGAGGCCGCAATCGCCGTCAGCATCATCGTCGCGGCCGTCCACGCGTTCCGTCCACTGTTCCCCGGCCGCGAGGCGTTGGTCGCCGCCTCGTTCGGACTGGTCCACGGCCTCGCGTTCTCCGAAGCGTTGCGGGAGCTGCACCTCTCAGGCTCGCGACTGGTGTTGTCACTGCTCGGCTTCAACCTCGGGATCGAGGCCATGCAGCTGCTCATCGTGGCCCTCGTGCTCCCGCCGCTCGTCGTCCTCGCCCGGACGAGGTGCTACCGCGCCGTGCGAACCCTGGGCGCGGCCACGGCGGGTGTGGCTGCGACGGGGTGGCTCGCCGCCCGGCTCGGCGACACGAACGTCGTGGCCGACGCCGCGGACGGCCTCGATCGGTGGTCTGCCGTCGCGCTCGTCGGTCTCTGGACCGTTGCCACCGCGGCTGCGGCGACCCGTCGGTACCGAAGGCGTTCCACAGCGACCCACCACGAGGCCGAACTGGATCCCTCGAACCGACCTCTGGCGGGGTCGCACGTCAGCGCAGGGGTCGAGCCGCTGCGAGCTGTGGACGTGTGAGCGTGATGCGGCGATCGGCAGTGTCTCGCCGTTCCTGATCGAGACGCGTCACTCTGCACCGCCGGGCCGAAACGGTGCAGGAGATGTGCGCCGGGTTGGTTCGACGCCGTCAACGGGTGCCCGCTCGAACCCCTTCTGCGACGAGTCGCAGTGGCCGATCCGTGGGCGGAACGTGCGTGCGTGTCGTGTGGCCCGTGCGTGCGCGCCGTCGTGGTTCGCTCAGGCTGTGGAACTCGAGCGGCAGGACAAGGTCGTGGTGCTCGGCGTGCCGGACAGTGCGGGCGCGTACTGCGTCGGTGTCGAACGCGCACCGGCGGCGTTACGACACGCTGGCCTCCTCGACGCGCTGACGGCGGCCGGTGCCGACGTGCACGACGCCGGTGACCTGACGACCCGTGTCTGGAGACCGGACCGGGAACGGCCCCGGGTTCAGAACCTCGACGTCGAGGTCGACGCGCTCGTCGAGCTGGCGGATGCGTCCTCGACACTGCTCGAACCGGGGTCACGGTTGCTGGTGCTCGGGGGCAGCTGCATGGTGGCGGTCGGGGTGTGCGGCGGATTCGTACGCCACGGCCTGTCGCCCAAGCTGATCTACATCGACCGGCACCTCGACCTGAACACGCCGCACAGCACCGTCGAGGGCTCGCTGAGCTGGATGGGCATGGCGCACGCGCTACGGGTGCCGGACGCCGAGCCGGCGTTGACCGACGCGGTCGGTACGGCTCCGATCCTGCGGCCGTCCGATCTGGTCTACCTGGGTGTCGGTGACACCGAGGTCACCTCGTGGGAGCGCGAGCAGGTCGCCCGTCTGCAGATACCGGTCGTCCCGCAGACCGAACTCGTCGCCGACCCGGCGGCAGCGGCTCGTCGGGCGAGGGCGTTCCTGACGCCGGGCCCGTTCGTCGTCCACGTCGACGTCGACGTGCTCGACTTCCTGGATGCGCCGCTCGCCGAGAACGTGAACGGACGCAACAGCGGCCCGACCATCGCCGAGCTCGGGCGGGCGCTGACCCTGCTCGTGCACGACGACGACTGCCTGGCGGTATCGGTCGGTCAGCTCGACCCGAACCATGCCGAGGCTGACGACACCGCCATCCCACGACTGGTCGACGAGCTGGTGGCGAGCCTGACCGGCCGATCGTCGAGCTGATCCACCACGTCGCGCAGGCGAATCGTCACGTGGACGGTTGCGTGGTCGTAGCCGCGCTCGAAGGCGGGGACGAGGTGCAGAGGCACTCGTGCGTATGAGCCCGTTCTACGGAGCCCGCTTCAATCCTCGAGTCCGACGGAGAACCAGCAGTAGAGGGGGAGACCCGGTTCTGGCCGAGGTCTCGACGGAGTGTTGCGGTCGCTTCTGCTCGGGGGAGAGGCGACGCGACGGGTGGGGCTCACGAGACCGCTCGAGGCCCGGATTACCGGGGCCTCCGTTGCGTTGTCGGCGGCGGTCGTCATCGACGTGTCGTCGCCGTGGGTGTGACCGACGAGGCCGGCGCCACCGAGCCGCTGCAGCGTGCGCGTCGAGCTCGTGGGTATGAAGCCCTTGCAGAGCGGTCTCCACCCGCCGGCCCGGTCGGACGAGCGAGCGCCGCTGCCATCGACGACGAGGAGAACTCCCGTGCCCCACACCCACGACATCGTGAAGAGCCAGCAAGCATTCGGCGAGGCCGTCAACACCGGCAACCTCGATGCCTTCGACGACCTGGTCGCCGCGGGCAGCGTCGACCACGATCCGGCGCCGGGCCAGGTGCCCGGGCCCGACGGCTACAAGGCGTTCTTCGGTGAGATGCGCACCGCGTTCCCGGATCTGCACGTCGAGGTGGAGACCCTCGTCGCCGACGCGGACCAGGTCGCCTTCGCGTACACGCTGACCGGGACGAACGACGGGCCGTTCCAGGGCCACGACGCCACCGGCAAGCCCATCAGCGTGCGTGGCGTGCAGATCTCGAAGATCTCCGACGGCAAGCTCGTCGAGCGGTGGGGCAGCTCCGACGAGCTCGGCATCATGAAGCAGCTCGGGCTCGCC
This sequence comes from uncultured Jatrophihabitans sp., assembly GCA_964252095.1. Lineage (GTDB taxonomy): Bacteria > Actinomycetota > Actinomycetes > Mycobacteriales > Jatrophihabitantaceae > CAXUNA01. The sequence goes on from CAXUNA010000043.1 coordinate 8,838, forward strand.
TGAGGATCGCTCCGCTTCAGGGCGACGGTCGCCCCGGCTGCGACCCGATCCCGCAGTCGGGGCACGGGTCGGCGTCGGCGAGGTTCACCGACTCGGCGAACCGGTGCGGGAACCGGTCGCGGGGGAGTTCGCACACGGTCTTGGTGGCGTCAACCCCTGCCACGACGTGGGTTTCTCCGCGGGGGTGCCGGCCGATGTCCCCTCCGCCCGCGTAGAGCCTCCCGGCGCGCAGACCCGGGTACTCGTCCCACACGTAGAGCGCAGCCACGACCGAGCGAGTCATGGTCGACGACCTTATCCCGCATCGTGCTGCCGAGATCGACGTCCGCCGCCGGCGGCTGACCAGGTCCCACGACGGACCTGATGCACCCGTGGAGATCTCCGGTCTCGGGGGTCGGCCGTCGGCCGGCCGACCCGGACCTCGCGCGGCGCGTACCTGGCTGGTCGGCGGGTTTCTCCCCGATCGTGTGACGCTCGGGCCCCGATCGGGGAACGGCTGCAGTAGCAACGATGCCGAGCCGAGGAGAGACCGTGACCGCACCGAAGGACGAGGAACTCGCCACCGACGAGCAGGTGCAGGAGCTGCGCGAGCTGGCCGGGCCCGACGAGGACATCCCCGCCGGTCTGCGAGCGGTCGAGGCCGCGCAGCGGATCACCGAACTGCGCGCCTCGCAGTAACCCGTCCGCGGGTCCGGACGCGGCGCGGCCGACGACATCGCGCCGACGACGTCGCGTCGACGGCGGGACGGCCGCCCGGGACGTCACGCCGGTCGACCCGCCGGAGAACGCAGCGACGCACGCAGGCTCCGCAGCCCGGTGCGTATCTCGCTCACCAGGATCACGGGTTGCTCGAGAGCGGCGAAGTGTCCGCCCGCGGCGGCCTCGCCGTAGTGGATCAGGTCGGCGTAGGTGTCCTCGATCCAGCTGCGCGGCAGCCGCGGGATGTCGCGGGGGAACACGGTCACCGCGACCGGCAGGGTGAGCTTCGGGCCGGCCAGGGTGGCCGCACGGTTCTCCCAGTAGATGCGGCCGGACGAGGCGGCACTGTTCGTGAACCAGTACAGCGAGATGGCGTCGAGCATGTCGTCGGTGCTGATGGCGTCCTCGGCGAGCCCGTCGTTGTCCGTCTTCGACTGGAACTTCTCGTAGATCCATGCGGCCTGGCCGGCCGGGGAGTCGGCGAGCGCGAACCCCACGGTCTCCGGCTTCGTCGCCTGCAGGTGGTTCGATCCGCCGAGGTAGCCGGTGTAGAGGGCGAGGCTGTCCACAGCTCGCTGCTCGTCGGGCGACAGCGTGTCGGGGATCTCGGCCGGGAACGCGTACTGGGTGTTGAGGTGGATCCCGAGCAGTCCCTCGGGGCGCCGGGCGCCGAGCGCGGTGGTGACCACGGAACCCCAGTCACCGCCCTGCGCGGCCCACGTCTCGTAGCCGAGTCGGGTCATGAGCTCGGCCCACGCCCCGGCGATGCGCTCGACGGTCCACCCCGTCGCGGTCGGCTTCTGGGAGAAGCCGAAGCCGGGGAGCGACGGGATGACGACGTCGAACGAGTCCTCGACATCGCCGCCGAAGGCCACCGGGTCCGTGAGCGGGCCGATGAGCTCGAGGAACTCCACGATCGAACCCGGCCACCCGTGCGTCAGGAGCAGCGGCATCGCGTTCGGGTTCGGCGACCGGACGTGGAGGAAGTGGATGTCCAGCCCGTCGATCTCGGTCAGGAACTGGGGGAAGCGGTTGAGCTCCCGCTCGAACCGGCGCCAGTCGTAGTCGTGCTGCCAGTACTCGACCAGCGTGCGGGCGTTCTGCAGACGCACACCCTGCGACCAGTCGGGGACGGTCTCCGGGTCGGGCCACCGGGTGGCGGCGAGTCGTCGGTGCAGATCGACGATCTCGGCGTCCGGGATCGCGACGGTGAACGGGCGGACGAGGGTCGAGGGTGCGGGCGTCGACGAGGTCATGACGGACTTCCTCCAGCGGTCGGCGGTGCAGCGATACGTTGCACACTGGTGTGCAATGTAGCTCGTTGCACAGTGCTGTGCAACACTTTGACCATGCCGACCGAATCCGCCCGGACGCGCGCCATGGACGACACCCGCCGGCGGATCCTCGACGTCGCCCTCGACTTGTTGGGGCGCAACCCCGATGCCGGCATGGGCGACATCGCCGCGGCGGCCGGCGTGGTCCGCCGCACCGTCTACGGCTACTTCCCGACCCGTACCGACCTCGTCCGGACCCTGGCGCAACGCGCGGTCGACGAGATCGCCGCCGTGCTCGACGAGGTCGGCGGCTCCGACCGGGCCGCCGACGCGGTCTGGGTCGAGTTTGTCCGCCGCCTGTGGCCGTTGACGCACCGCTACCGGGTGCTGGTGGCCCTGCGACGCGGCGAGTACGGCCACGAGATCCACGCCCTGCTCGCACCGGTCGACCGCACCCTCGCGGGTCTCGTGCAACGGGGGCAGGACGGCGGCGTGTTCGGTCGGCACCTCCCGGCGCCGATCCTCAGCCAGGTCGCCTTCGCGGCCGTCTTCGCCCTCCCCGCCAGCGACCACCCCCGCAGGACTCTCGGCGCGGGCGCGGCC
>CAXUNA010000043.1:11423-13935 GCA_964252095.1 uncultured Jatrophihabitans sp.
GCCCCCCCCCCCCCCGGGCGGGCTGGGGGGGGGGGGGGGGGGGGGGCGCCACGACCAGCCTGCTCGTGCTCGGAGTTCCCGAGGCGCGCGCCACCGCGTTGGTGGAGACCGGGGCGTCGCGGTGAGCGCGGGCGAGCGGGAGACGCCGTACCGTCCCGACCGACGGCAGGCCGGCCCGGGTGCCACCCCCGTGCTGGTCTCGCGCACGTTCAGCACGCGTCGGCACACGACCCGCTACCTCGAGTGCGGGCCGGTCGACGGCCCGCTGATGATCTTCCTGCACGGCTGGCCGGCCATCGGTCTGTTCTGGCACGCCCAGCTCGACGCCTTCGCCGCCGACGGGTGGCACTGTGTGGCTCCCGATCTGCGCGGCTACGGCGGCTCGTCGGTTCCGGCCGACGACAACGCCTACGCCATCAGGGAGATCGTGGCCGACATGGCGGAACTGCACGACCACCTCGGCGGCGAGAGGGCGATCTGGGTCGGGCACGACTGGGGCAGCGCTGTCGCCGGTGCGGTGGCCGCGCACGAACCGGGCCGCTGTCGTGGCGTCGTCCTGACGTCGTGGGCGTACTTCCCCGACGCGAACAGCCTGGCCACGCTCGTGCCCCTGGTGGACCGGACCCTCTACCCCGGCGACGAGTACCCGGACGGCCAGTGGGACTACTTCCGCTTCTACACCACGCATCTCGAGGCGGCGGTCGCGGACCTCGACGCCGACCCTGCCGCGACGCTGGCGTCGGTGTACCGGTCCGGCGACCCGGCCGCGGTGCGAGCGGTCTCGCCGACCGCCACGGTCACGCGTCGCGGGGGTCGCTTCGGCGCCGCCCACCGCCCCCCGCCCCCCGCACCCGACCCGGCGCTGTGGCCGTCGGCCGACTTCGACTCGCTGGTGAGGGCGTTCGCAGCGCACGGATTCCGTGGCCCCTCCGCCTGGTACACGAACGACGCTGCCAACACCGCCTACGCCCGCGAAGCTCCCGACGGCGGTCACCTCTCGCAGCCGGTGCTGTTCGTCAACGGCGCGTGGGATGCGATCTGCACCATCACGGGCAACCGTCAGGGCGACCCCATGCGGGCCGCCTGTGCCGACCTCACGGTGACGGAGGTGCCGGCCGGACACTGGCTGCCCCTGGAACGCAAGACCGAGCACGTCGACGTCATCCGTCGCTGGCTCCGGAGCAAGCGGCTCTGAGCCGGCCGCCCGCACGGCGTGCTTGACGACGCGTGGCTACGAGCATTAGCCTACAGCTACGTGGATGAGCCGCTGGAGGGCGACATGACCGGACGACCGACGCTCGGCGACACCGTCGCGAACGCCCCGCCGGCGCCGTCCACGGAGAGGCTGGTGCCGCGTGCCTAGAGCGGGGCTCGGCCCGGACGCCGTCACCGTCGCGGGTGCCGCCCTGGCTGACGACGTCGGGTTCAGCAACCTCAGCATGGGTCTGCTCGCCGAGCGTCTCGGCGTCAAGACACCGTCGCTCTACAAACACGTCGACAGCCTGGCCGATCTCGCCCACCGCATCGCCGTGCTGGCCGCGAACGAACTCGCCGATGCCCTGCGGGACGCGATCCAGGGCCGGGCGGGTGGCGACGCCCTCACCGCCGCGGCGCACGCCATGCGCGCGTTCGTGAAACGGCACCCCGGCCGGTACGCCGCCGGCAACGCCGCGCACCTGACCGGGCCCGACGACCCGCTCGCGCCGGCGGTCGGTCGGACGCTGGGCTCCCTCTCGGCCGTCCTGCGCGGCTACCAGCTCGATCCCGGTGAGGAGATCCACGCCCTGCGCCTGCTCCGCAGTGCGTTGCACGGCTTCGCGACCCTCGAGGTGGAGGGCGGCTTCCAGATCGACGCCGACGTCGACGAGAGCTTCGCCTGGATCGTCGCTTTCCTCGACCGCGGGCTGCGCGTCACCGCCGCGGCCGCGCAGGCGTGATCTGACGTACGGCGCAGGGTTTTCCCGTCGCGCGCTGCGTGCAGGTGGGGCCGCGCTGGGTATGGGATCAGCGTGGCGGCAGCGGTGGGGTGGGCGACGCTGTTGCGCGCCGCCCAGGACGGTCGACCGGTGTCCGAGCGCGGGCCCCTGGTGGGCGCGGCGCTGCAGCTGGCGGGTGACATCGCGCCGGGAGTCGTCGGGTGCAGCATCACCGTCGGCGGCCGGGACGGGTGGACGACACCGCACGCGTCGCGGCCCGTCGCCCTCGCCCTGGACCTCGCCCAGTACGAGGCCGGAACCGGGCCCTGCATCGAGGCGGCCAGCACGGGCGTCCCGCAACAGCTCGACGTCATCCAGGCCGACCCCCGGTTCGCCGGGTTCGCCCGGGCGGCCGAGACCCACGGGGTCGAGAGCTCGCTGTCGCTCCCGCTGCCCGGCACGCGCGAGTCCTCGGCGCTGAACATCTACGGCGACCACGTGCTCACCTTCGACAGCGGCCGCGCCGCCGCGGTCGCGGACCTGTTGGCGCGGCTGATCGCGGCCCTGTCCGACCGGGTCGCCCCCGAGGCGTCGAC
>CAXUNA010000044.1:0-10685 GCA_964252095.1 uncultured Jatrophihabitans sp.
GCGCCGCCGCGGCGGCGGTCGCGGGGACGAGGCACAGCAGCGCACGGCGGCGGCGTACCGAGGGATGACGCGAGGGTGACATCGAAGCCCTTCCGACTGCGGTCCGCGATGCCTTCATGACAGCGCTGTCAACCGCACGCTGGAGAACCTCTCACTCCGCGCGTTCCGGACACAGCAGGACGACGTGGCAGCAACCTGACTCTGCAGTTCCCTGCCGGATTCGCCCTGTTTGCGGAGGTGTCACATCGGGTTCGGGCCGAGTCAGGCCACCTGCCGGCGCCCCGCCGTCCCGCGGGCCGAGTCGGACCGCGGTCGCTCAGCGCGTCGAGACCACGAGCTTGCCGGTGGCCCGACCCTCGGCCATGGCACGACTGGCCTCGATGATCTCGTCGAGGGCGTAGACGTGGTCGATCGGCACCACGGCGGTGCCGGCGGCGACGGCGTCGAGGAACTCCTGCAGGACCGCCGCCGGGAGGTCCCCGGCGTCACCGCCGTACGAGGTCAACCGGACGCCGTTGGGCAGGTCGCCCGGGTAGAAGTCCTTGATCGTCCAGACGTTCGACAGCGACCCCGTGAAGCAGACCGTGCCGTGCACCCGGGTGGCCCGCAGGGTGTCGGGCAGCGTCGGCGTCCCGACCAGCTCGAGCGCGCTGTCGACGCCCTCGGGGACGATCGCGCGTACCGCCGCGGCGATCTCGCCGGCGTCGACCACGACGTGGTCGACCCCGGCCGCCCGCAGGACGTCGGCGCGGGCCGGGTTGCGGGTGGTGGCGAGCACCGTGAGCCCCCGCTGCTTCGCGAGGCCCGCCGTCGTCAGCCCGATCGACGACGTCCCGCCGCGGATCAGCAGCGTCTGACCCGGCCGGGCGTCGAGACCGACCGTCAGCGAGCCGTAGGAGGTCTGCAGCATCTCCGGCACCGCGCCGACCGTGGTCCACGGCAGGTCACTGCGGAACGGGATGACCTGGGCCGCCGGCACGCAGGTGTACTCGGCGTACCCGCCGTCGTAACGCCGGCCCATCCCGCCCATCATCGCGACGACCTGCTGCCCCTCGGCGAACTCCCCGCCGGGGCACCGTGCCACGGTTCCGGTGGCCTCGATACCGAGCACACGGGGGAACGTGACCTCGGCCGCGAAACCCATGCGGGTCTGCAGTTCGCTGCGGTTGAGCCCGAACGCCTCGACCCGGATCAGCACCCACCCGGGCTCCGGGGTCGGGATCGGCAGCTCTCGGACGGTGAGGGCCTCGACGGGGCCGGGCGCATCGAGCACGACGGCCCGCATGGTGGTGGTCACTGGTCCTCCTGGTGGTGGCGGAGCGTCGCGAAGGTGCCGGCGAGCCGGTCCAGCGCGGCGGGGGAGAGGGGAGCGGCGAGCCGGCGGCCGAGTTCGTCGTCGAACGTCACGCCGGCCCGGTGGAACAGCTGCCGCCCGGCCGTGGTGAGTTCGACGATCGACGAGCGGCCGTCGGCCGGGTGCGCCCGGCGGGCGCAGTGCCCCGCGGCGGCGACCCGGTCGGTGACCTTGCTGGCCGCCCCGATGGTGATGGACAGGGCGTCGGCGATGTCCTGCACCCGGCAGTCCGGGGTGCGGTCGATGACGCCCATCGTCTCGAACCTCCCGAGCGGCAGGTCGTGCTCGTGCCGCAGCCGGGCGTCGACGCCGTTGTAGAACTCGGTCTCGAAGCGGATCAGCAGGTCGAACAGCTCGCGCAGGTCGGTCACCGTCGCCTCATCTCCATTCCGTGGAATGCTCTTACGGCGACGACGTTAGCACAGGTCCATTCCACGGAATGCACACCGACGTCTGGTGGGGGAGCGTGGCAGGATCGCGCCGTGACCAGCCGGCCGGACGAGACGCAGCGGCTGCGCGACCTGGTGCGGCTGCGCCGGATCCGCGACCGCATCGACCGGGACTACGCGCGACCGCTGGACGTCGAGGCACTCGCCCGCGGCGAGCACATGTCGGCCGGGCACCTGAGCCGGACGTTCAAGGCGGCGTACGGCGAGGCGCCGTACGGCTACCTCATGACGCGACGGATCGAGCGGGCGCAGGCGATGCTGCGCTGCGGTGACCGGAGCGTCACCGACGTCTGCCTCGCCGTCGGCTGCACCTCGCTGGGTTCGTTCAGCAGCACGTTCACCGCGTTGGTCGGGATGTCGCCGACCGCCTACCGGCGGCAGCACGGCGACGCGGCCGAGCTGCCGTCGTGCGTCTCGAAGCAGGTCACCCGCCCGCTGCGGACGCCGGGACCGGTCGGACAGCACTGATCAGGATGGGAGAAGCGGGCGCCGGAGCGCCGCGGTTAGCGTGACGGTCATGGACATCCGCATCCACAACGCGTTCCTCCCGCAGGACGATCCCGAGGCCGCCCTCGCGTTCTACCGCGACGTGCTCGGCTTCGAACTGCGCAACGACGTCGGGTACGGCGGCCTGCGCTGGCTCACCGTGGGCGCACCCGGTGACCCGACCTCGATCGTGCTCTACCCGCCGGGCGCCGACCCGGGTGTCACCGACGCGGAACGCACCACCATCGTCGAGATGATGGCCAAGGGCACGTACGGGGTGCTCACGCTCGCCACGTCCGATCTCGACGGGGTGTTCGAGCGGTTGCAGACCCGCGGGGCCGACGTGGTGCAGGAGCCCACCGATCAACCGTGGGGCGGCCGCGACTGTGCGTTCCGCGACCCGGCCGGCAACATGCTGCGCGTCGACCAGCTCGGCTGACAGACTCACGAGATGGCCGCGACGAGGAAGAAGACGCCACCGGCGGCCGACCAGCACGACCTCATCCGGGTGCTCGGCGCCCGGGAGAACAACCTCCGGGACATCAGTGTCGAGCTGCCGAAGCGACGCCTGACGGTCTTCACCGGCGTGTCCGGCTCCGGTAAGAGCTCCTTGGTGTTCAGCACGATCGCGGCGGAGTCGCAGCGGCTGATCAACGAGACCTACAGCGCGTTCGTGCAGGGGTTCATGCCGACCCTCGCGCGGCCGGACGTGGACGTCCTCGAGGGACTCACCACCGCGATCATCGTCGACCAACAGCGGATGGGCTCGGACCCGCGCTCGACCGTCGGCACGGCCACCGACGCGGGCGTCATGTTGCGGATCCTGTTCAGCCGGCTGGGGAAACCGCACATCGGCTCACCGCAGGCCTTCTCCTTCAACGTCGCCTCGATCAGCGGCGCCGGCGCGGTGACGGTGCAGAAGCACGGACAGCAGGTCAAGGAGCGCCGCAGCTTCAGCGTCACCGGCGGCATGTGCCCACGCTGCGAGGGGCGTGGCGCGGTGAACGACATCGACCTCACCGCGCTGTACGACTCGAGCAAGTCCCTCGACGACGGTCCGTTCACCATCCCCGGTTACAGCATGGACGGCTGGTTCGGCCGCATCTTCAAGGGATCGGGCTTCTTCGACACCACCAAGCCCATCGCGCGGTACACCAAGCGCGAGCTGCAGGACCTGCTCTACCGGGAACCGACGAAGATCAAGGTCGAGGGCATCAACCTCACCTACGAGGGCCTGATCCCCAAGATCCAGAAGTCGATGCTCTCCAAGGACGTCGACGCGATGCAGCCGCACATCCGGGCGTTCGTCGAACGGGCGGTGACGTTCCAGACCTGCCCGGAGTGCCACGGCACCCGGCTGGCCGAGGCGGCCCGTTCCTCGAGGATCGGCCGGGTCAACATCGCCGACGCGTGCGCGATGCAGATCAGCGATCTCGCCGAGTGGGTCCGCGGGCTGGACGAGAAGTCGGTCGCGCCCCTGCTCGCGGCCCTGCAGGAAACCCTCGACGCGTTCGTGGGAATCGGCCTCGGGTACCTCTCGCTGGACCGGGCCTCCGGGACGCTGTCGGGCGGCGAGGCCCAGCGCACCAGGATGATCCGTCACCTCGGGTCGTCGCTGACCGATGTCACCTACGTCTTCGACGAGCCGACGATCGGACTGCACCCGCACGACATCGCCCGCATGAACGAGCTGCTGCTGCAGCTGCGCGACAAGGGCAACACCGTACTGGTGGTCGAGCACAAACCCGAGGCGATCGCCATCGCCGACCACGTCGTCGACCTGGGCCCGGGTGCCGGAACCGCAGGCGGAACCGTGTGCTTCGAGGGCACGGTCGCGCAACTGCGGCGGAGTGACACCGTCACCGGGCGTCACCTCGACGACCGGGTGCAGCTGAAGGCCACGGTCCGCGAACCCACCGGCGCGCTCCAGATCCGCGGTGCCGACGCGCACAACCTGCGGTGGGTCGACGTCGACGTCCCGCTCGGCGTGCTGGTCGTCGTCACCGGTGTCGCGGGCTCGGGTAAGAGCTCCCTGATCCGCGGGTCGGTGTCGGACCGCGAGGGCGTGGTGACGGTCGACCAGAGCCCGATCCGCGGGTCGCGACGCAGCAATCCCGCGACGTACACGGGGTTGTTGGAACCGATCCGGAAGGCCTTCGCCAAGGCCAACGGGGTCAAGCCCGCCCTGTTCAGCGCGAACTCCGAGGGCGCCTGCCCGAACTGCAACGGGGCGGGCGTGATCTTCACCGACCTCGCGATGATGGCGGGCGTCGCCACGGTGTGCGAGGTCTGCGAGGGCAAGCGGTTCTCGGCCGACGTGCTCGAGTACACGTTCGGCGGCAAGGACATCAGCGAGGTGCTGGCGATGCCCGCCGCCGAGGCCACCGCGTTCTTCGCGGACGGTGACGCCGCAACGCCTGCCGCCCACCGGATCCTCGACCGGCTCGTCGACGTCGGGCTCGGCTACATCAGCCTCGGTCAGCCGCTGACCACGCTCTCCGGCGGCGAGCGGCAGCGACTCAAACTGGCGACCGAGATGGGGAGCGAGGGCGCCGTCTACGTGCTCGACGAGCCGACCACCGGCCTGCACCTCGCCGACGTCGACAACCTGCTCGGCCTGCTCGACCGGCTGGTCGACTCCGGGAAGTCGGTCATCGTCATCGAGCACCACCAGGCCGTCATGGCACATGCCGACTGGATCGTCGACCTGGGACCCGGCGCGGGCCACGACGGCGGCCGGGTGGTGTTCGAGGGCACGCCGACCGAACTGGTCGCCGCGCGGTCGACGTTGACCGGCGAGCACCTGGCCGCCTACGTCGGGGCGTAGTAGAACGTCGACATGAAGGTGTTGCGGGTGATGGCCGATCTGCCGGTCGCCGACATCGACGCGGCGAAGGACTTCTACACGGAATTCATGCAGCTCAGCACGGAGGAGTTCAACCTCGGCTGGGTGGCCCGGTACACCTCGCCCGAGACCGGCGCGCACGTCCAGCTGCTGACGCACGACGCCACCGCGGCCGAGGACCCGGTGATCTCCGTGCACACGCCGGACGTCGGAGCCGCGTACGCCGAGGCGCAGGAGCGCGGGTACGAGATCGTCCTCCCGCTGCGCGTCGAACCGTGGGGCGTGCACCGGTTCTTCGTGCGCGCCCCGGACGGCACGGTGGTCAACGTCGTCCAGCACGAGAGCTGAGCATCACCCGCCGGTGAGCACGACCAGCTGCTGGGTGGCACGGGTCATCGCGACGTAGCGGTCGACCGCGCCCTCGATGCCCGTGCCGAACCGGTCGGGCTCGACGAGCACGACGAGGTCGAACTCGAGACCCTTCGCGAGCTCGGGCGTCAGCGAGCGGACGCGGGCCAACGGCTCGAACGAGGAATCGCCGATGACACAGCCGATTCCCTCCGGATGGTCGGTGAGCCAGCCGGTGACGACGTTGTCCAGTCCGGAGCTCGGGCCGTGCCGGACCGGCACCCCGGTGCGACGGATCGAGGTGGGGACGTTGGCGTCGGGGAGCGCGGCCCGGATCACCGGTTCGGCCTCGACCATGACCTCCTCGGGGGTGCGGTAGTTGACCGTCAGCGACGCCAGCCGCACCCGGTCGAGCCCCACGCGTTCCAGCCGCTCCGACCAGGACTCGGTGAAGCCGTGCCGCGCCTGCGCTCGGTCGCCCACCACGGTGAAGCTGCGCGACGGACAGCGGACCAGCAGCATCTGCCACTCGGCATCCGTCAGCTCCTGCGCCTCGTCGACCACGACGTGCGCGAACGGCCCGGCGAGCACGTCGGGGTCGGCGGTGAGCAGCCGACTGGTGTCGACCAGGTTGGTCATGCCGACGATCGCCGGTGTGGGGTCGTCGCCCGCGGGGCGCCGCAACATCGACATGACGTGCATGTCGGAGTCGTCGGCGGCGATGAGATCCTCGACCACCCGGTCCATGTCGGCCTGCTCCGATGCGAGGATCGCCCTGTTCCGCTGGACCCGGCCGTCGGCGTCCCGGTCGCCGAGCCGGCGGCGAGAGAGGTCGAGGAGCGGGAGATCGGAGCGGGTCCAGGCCGTCGGTTCCGACCGTTGCAGGGTGCGCACGTCGTCGGCGGAGAGCCACGGCGCCGCCATCCGCAGGTACGCGGGAACCGACCAGAGGTCACCCACGACGTCGGACGCATCGAGCAACGGCCACGCTCGCTCGACCAGGGTGCGGAACCCGCGGTCGCGTTCGAGGGCGGCGCGCAGCTGATCGGTGGGGACGTCGTCGTCGTGCCGGTCGACGACCGTCTCGAGCAGCTCGTCCCAGATCAACGAGCGCGCCTCGTTGTGCGGCGTCCCCGGGTCGGGCACGGCGAACGCCTCGGCCCAGTCGACCGGCGTGAGACGGACCGTGTCCCAGTCGGTCTCCAGAACCGTCGTCTGTTTCGGAGGTTCCTCGTAGAACGCGACGGCCCGCTCGATCGCGTCGACCCAGTGCGCCGACGCCTTCAGGCCCGCCACCACCGGATCGCGTTCGACGTCGGCGAGCTGGCCCTCCGGCACCAGATCGCCCAGCGTGCAGGTCCGGACGCCCTCCTCGCCGAGGCTCGGCAGCACGTCGGACACGTAGTCCAGGTAAGGCTGGTGCGGGCCGATGAACAGCACGCCGCCGCGGTGGTGACCGAGGCGCGGGTCGGAGTGGAGCAGGTAGGCGGAGCGGTGCAACGCCACGACGGTCTTGCCGGTGCCGGGGCCGCCGTCGACGACCAACGCGCCGCTCGAGCCGGCGCGGATGATGGCGTCCTGGTCGGACTGGATGGTGCCGAGCACGTCGCGCATGCGCGGCGAGCGGTCGGTGCCGAGGCTCGCGATGAACGCCGACTGGTCGTCGAGCGCGGCCGGGCTCCCGAGTCCCTCGGGGGTGAACACCTCGTCCCAGTAGTCACGGATGCGGCCACCGGTCCAGCGGTACCGGCGGCGGCGCGCGAGCCCCATCGGTGTCCCGTGGGTGGCACCGAAGAACGGCTCGGCGACGGGGGAGCGCCAGTCGACCAGCAGCCGCCGACCGTCGCCGTCGGTGAGGCCGAGCCGGCCGACGTAGACCGTCTCGCCGTCGGTGCGGACCAGGTGGCCGAGACACAGGTCGAGTCCGAACCGTTGCAGTGTGCGCAGACGGTTGGTCAGCCGTCGGACCTGCTGGTCGCGGTTCATCGCATGCTCGCCGTGGCCCCCGGGCGCTCGCAGTTCGGCGTCGAGCTGCGCGGTGAGGTCGGCGACGGTCTCACGCAGGCTCGCGGCGATCGCGTCGAAGTGCGCCTCGTCGCCGGCGACGAGGTCGGGCGCGGCCTTGGCGGCGAGGCTCACGGGGAGGTCGAACACGCTGGCGGTCTGGGGATGCACGGCATCAGCTCCTCGGTCGAGTGCGTGACCGTAGAGCAGATCCGTCCGGCTCATGAATGGAGCGGAAACCTGCTAACAATGGAAGGGGAAGAGGTGCGCTGTCTGCTGCGCGCCGCCTCCGGGCCGGTCACCCTGCGTCCGTGCGCGGTTGACATAACGTGTGCGACCTTCGACGGCGGTCGCTCGGGGGTGGGACCGGGCGTCACACCTGTGTGCTCGGATCGCGCCGCCGGCCTGCTCGGCCCGATCCGACGACACATGTGTCGTGTCGCGTCCCTTCGAGTGAACGGGGCGGCGCACCGACCCGGCGAGCAGGCTGCGGCCGGCACGGAGGGGTGACCGATCCGGCCGGCGATCACGGCTCGAGCATCACGCCTCCGGCAACACGCCGATCGCCCACCCGGTCGGTTCCAGGATCTGCGTCGTGCGCCGATAATCGACATTATGTCAACTCGTCGAGGCGCTGGTCGCTGCACCATGGGCGGGGTCCGACTCTGCTGCAGGGCGATTCCCGCCGCGGTCACCGGCGCGTAGATGTTGACCGGCGTGCCTTCGGGGTCGCGCAGCAGCAGCGACCGGTTGCCCCACGGCATGGTCGCCGGTTCCTGGAGCACGGTCAGGGTGTCGCCGTACTCGCCGACCAGTCGCCGGTGGACGGCGTCCACGTCCTCGACGAGGAACTCGACGAACGCCGAGTTGTTGGCGCCGCCCCGTGGGGTGTCGTCGAGGATGAACGCGACGCGCGCCGCCGCACTGATGCCCAGTGTCGCGGACGGGGTGATGACCTCGGCGAAGTCGTCGGTGAGGTAGCGGGCGGTGACGCCCGTCAACACCTCGTAGAAGCGGACGACGGCTGCCAGGTCGTCGGTGATGAGCCGCACCGACGCGAGTTGGATGCTCTGGGCTGTCATGGCGACGACCGTAGCTCCGATACGGGACAGATCTCGTCCCGTATGGGAGCAGAATGGCCGCCGTGGCGCGATCGACGGAACGGCTGTTCGCGCTGCTCGAGGTGATGCAATCCGGCGGGACCCACTCACTGGCCGAACTGGCCCGGCGTCTGGACGTCGACAAGCGGACCGTGCGTCGCTACGTCGAGCAGTTGCGGCAGCTCGACGTCGCGGTCGAGACGGTGCGCGGCCGCTACGGCGGCTACCGGCTCGCCCCGCATCACCGGATGCCACCGCTGATGCTCGACGACGACGAAGCGGTGGCGGTCATCTGGTCGCTGCTCGCGACGGCCCGGTCCAGGTCCGGACCGGCGTCGGGAACGGCGTTCGCCAGCGCCACGGCCAAGATCCGCCGCGTGCTGCCCGTGCGGCTCGGTGAACGGCTGGACGCCGTCGAGCAGACCGTTGCCTTCGCCGACGCGGACGACACGCCGGCGACCGCTGGTGGTGACACCGGTGCCGCCGCCGTGCTGCTGGAGGTAGCAGGTGCCGCACGCGACCGGCAACCGGTGACCTTCGGCTACACCGCTGGTGACGGGACGACGTCTCAGCGCACCGTGCAGCCACGGGGAATAGTGGCCCACCGAGGTCGGCTGTACCTCGCCGGGTTCGACACCGAACGAGACGGCCCACGCACCTTCCGCCTGGACCGCATCAGTCAGCCGACCCGCACGCGCGGCACCTTCGCGCCGACGCCGATGCCCGCCGTCCTCGAGCAGGTCATGGGTCCGCTGGCGCCGAGCCCGGGTCGCCACGACGTCTCGGTGGTGATCGCGGCCGCGCCTGACCACGTCCGGGAGTTCATGCCGCAGTTGCTGGCGTCCGTGACGCCGGCACCCGAACCGGCGGGGTACGCGGGGCCCGGTTCCGCTTCCCCGTCCGAACGCCTGGCCCCTGACGGTTGGGTGCGGGTCGCCGTCCGGGCCGAAGACCTGGACTGGGTCGCCCGTCGCATCGCGGCGATCGACCGCCCGTTCGTCGTCGAGCGCCCGTGCGAGCTCCACGACGCGCTCGCCGGGCTCGCGCAGCGGCTGTCACGTGCGACCCGCCACGCGCACGGCGACGGGGAGCGTCGAGGTCATGACCCTCGGTGACCACGGGTCCCCGCCCGGACGATGTCGGCCAGCTGACCGAGGGTGTCGATGCGGTGGGTGGCCCGGGAGAAGTCCTGCCCGGCGGTGAACCGGTTCGCGACGACCGCACAGTCGAGCCCGGCCGCCACGGCCGAGGCCAGCCCGCGCGCCGAGTCCTCGACGACCAGGGTGTCGGCGGGCGACGCGCCGCAGCGTCGCAGGCCGGTGAGATACGGCTCCGGGTCCGGCTTGGCGCGCTCGTAGTCCTCCCGCACGAGGACGAACTCCATGAACTGCCGGATCTGCCGGTGTTCGTGGATGATCTCGAAGTCGGCGCGCTTGGCCGTGGTCACGATGGCCATGCGGACGTGTTCCGAGAGCGCGGCCAGGGCGTCGACGACGCCGTCGATCTCGATGCGTTCCGTGCGCAGGAACTCCTGGTAGTACCGGTCACGGACCGTGCGCTGCCGGCCGATGGTCTCCTCGTCGACACCGGCCGCCCGGGCCGCGTCCCACGTCCCGAGTCCCCGGCTCATGTCCCGCAGGTACCGGTCCCGGTCCAGGGTGACGCCGACGTCCGCCAGGGCGCGCTCGCCGGCCCGGAAGTACCAGGGTTCGGTGTCGACGAGGACGCCGTCGTGGTCGAACAGCACGTACTCCTTCACGTTCGTCGCCGCCTTCCGATGCCCGACAACCCTTCCGCGTCGTAGCGTCACGGTATGAGCACCCCGGAAGGACCAGACGGTCGGCCGGACCCGCCCTCGCCCCCGGCCGCCCCGCCCGCGGTTTTTGGTGCCGGCGCGGGGGGGCCTGGCGCCGGCCGAGTCCGAGTAACTGCCGGCGCTGATGGTGTAGTACTGGAAGAAGGAGAAGATCAACAACACGGCACCGATGCCCACGATGCCCCAGTCGAGCGGGTTGATCGTCTTCGGATCGAATCCGGCTGCGCCGCCGCCGGGTCGACCGACGGGCGGCGGGCCCCACTGACCCGCCGGAGGCTGTCCG